>WQVZ01000013.1 GCA_009785595.1 Defluviitaleaceae bacterium
GTAGGCACGATGTGACGTTGGTTTATGCCAACATTTTGTGGGTAAAGCTCTGGAGTTTCGTCAAAGACTACCCATTCCCAATCAGAATACACATAGCCTTCAAATACGATGGCGCGGTGTAATTGGTTGGCAGTAAGACGGGCGCCGCCGGCCATTCCTGGCACAGTGCTAGGATTGGACAATATTTCTGTTTGGTCTGCCCAACCTACAAGATAATCAGCAAATTCTGGTTGCATCCAGTTAAGATGGTCAAGACCATCCGCTCTTTCAAATACCCATGTTCTGGTGCCTATGCCGCGAAGTCTGCTGGCGGTTCTAAAGATCATGCCAAGCTCGCTGGAAGCATCATTTTGGGCATATTCGCCTGTAGATATAACATTACGGTACAAACGTACATCGCGCATAACCGGATGGGTTTCTACCACTGCCGCTGCAAATGGCATAGAAGCAACAACTGTGCCGTGGTTATCGGTGATGGTGATAAAACCTTCGTAATGGCCGTTGGCCGCTGTGGCCGGTACAACCATAGTGGCGGTGAAAGGTACTCTGCCGCCGGCAGGAACAGGTATGGTGGTTGCGCTTAATGTAAGGGTTACACCATTGGCTGCTGCATCTTGGTTGGTGTTGTGAAGGTAATTAATCCATTCGGTGGTAATTGTGTATGTACGTGCTTCGGTGCTTGTGTTTACGATGGCAGCATCCATGGTTCTGCTAAAGCCTGTGGCTGGGAACAGAAGTCTGTTTACGCCGCCAAAGCTGAAGGAGCCTACTCTGTGGGTTCCGAGGTCTGTGGCTTCATCAATAGGCACAAGGAAGGAATGCGGAGATTGCACAACACGATCAAAAATAGCATATGCAAAGCTGTCCGCCATAGCTGCCGCAAATACGTCTGCCTGGCCTGCGCCTGTATCATATACAGAACCGCGAACAGCAGCTTGGGTGGTGCCAGTAACCGGCATACGAATTGCGGTGTTCATAAGACGTATTTTAATTTCTTCGCTGGTCCAGCCGTTTTCGCTGGCTGTTGGCAGGTCTTCGTGGTTTGCACGGCTGTAATTAACAAGCAGCGCAACTGCACCGGCAATGTGCGGGGCAGACATAGATGTACCGGAGCTGTTAGCATAACCGGCAGCCACGTTACGCGGACGTGCAGACCATGTGTTTTGACCATTGGCACCGATGTCAGGCTTAATTTCGTAAGACATGTTCATGGGGCCTCTGGAAGAGAAGCTGGCCAAAGTAAGTGTGCTAACAGGATAACGGAGGTTTTGGAAGCTAAACTCTAAATAATCGGTGGTGGCAGCTACAACTGCATCTCTAATAGCCAGGCCATTTGCGTTTGATATGGTCATATACGGTACAAAGTTTACGTTTGCGCCGCTTGTAGGGGTAACAAAAGCAGGAGGGGCTTGCCCAACGCCATTGATGGCTATTACGCCGCCCAAGCCAAATTGGCTGGCCAGTACAGACACATCGTTAAACGTGCCGCCGCGGCTTACAAGAACAAAAGCACCGCGAAGATCGTCCAAGCCGTATCTGATCATCAGCTCAACAAAGTCTGATTGCAAACCAATGCCCGGCAATCCTACCGCAACTTGGTTGGTGCCTTCGGTTCTAGGCATAACAAACACACGGTAAGCACCTTCTGTTGGAAGGTTTACAAAGCTGTTTATAACTCCGCGCTCCGGATGCCAGAACCAGTTACTGCGGGAATTGGCATGAAGGAAGTCTACGCTGGCATCAATAGCACCGCTTACAAAGGCTGCACCATTAGGCCATTGAGGCTGAAGGGCAGAAACGGTTATACCTCTTGTGGCAGCAGCAGGATCAGAAACGCTGGAGAAGCCATCTGCACCGGCGTTACCTGCGGAGTTAACAAAGATGATGTATGGGTTAGCAAGCATCATGTTGTTTATGCCGATGGCGTGAACAGCGTTCAAGGCGTTGTGTTGGCCGCCAAGAGACGAGTTTACAACGTCTGCGCCATCTCTGAAGGCCCACTCATAACCACGAAGGATAGTGGTAACAGAGCCGCCGCCGGTAGCAAGTACGCGGTACGCGATCATCAAAGCTTCTGGAGCAACACCAAGGGCAGAGTTGGCGTGACCACCGTCACGACCCACAATGGTACCGGCAACGTGTGTGCCGTGGGTTGTGTTGGAAGCAGAGCCCAAACGGGTAAAGCTTTCCAAGGGCAGATTTAAAGGATAATCTGCTCCGGGTTGACCAAGATAGTTGTAAGCCGCCATGCGGTTAAAGCCCGCCATGGTGTTACGGCCAAGGAAGTGATAACCGGTGTTTTCTAATTGGAAACCGGAATAAATCCAAGTGTTAGGTATCCAAGGGGTGGTGCCTGTGGTGGCTGCAAAATTACTATGTGCAGGATTACCGCCGGCATGTATGTAATACAGGTCGGATTGGGTGATATGGGTTGCGCCGCGGGCGTGCATATCAGCCAAAGTTGGGAAAGCACCGTCAAAGGATGGATGGAAATAGTCGATACCGGTATCCGCTACCGCAACCAAAACACCTTGGCCTCTGTAACCCAGCGCGTGCATAGCATCAGCACGCATCATAGAGCGGCCATGGGCCATACCAAATGGGCTGGCGTTTCTTGTTGCGCTAAGAGCCAAAGACATTTCTACGGCTTCGTTTATAGCTTCAACGTCCAGCTCAATAGGATCCAAAAATACGTATTCGTCAGGGAAAACTGCCAATACGCTGTCAAGCTCTGCAAGAGCAGGCACCATATCGGAAGGAACAATCAAGGATACGCCAAGAAAAGCGTGATGATATTCTTCCCAAATTTCGTATGGAGCGGCGGTTCTGGCTCTTCCTTGTGGGAACAGTGAGCCAAGCTCTTGTCTAAACACATCGTGTGCAGACTGAGCGGTGGCTTCTGCCGCATCAAAGGAAAGGGCAAGACCTTCGGCCATAGCTTCAACAACCTGCACTTCAGCAGGCATGGTGTCGAACATAACGATTACTTTGGCAGGAGAATCATCATCTGCAAGAGCATTGACACCTTCAAATGCATGAAGGCCAGCCACTGCTTCTCTTTGCTGGCGAAGTTCTTCTAAAATTTCTAATTGGTCTTGGGTAATGCCTGCGGTTATGCTACTTCCGCTGCTTTCGCCGCCTCCGGAGCCAAAAATAGGCGCAGGAACGGTAAAGATAAAGGTAAGAGCAAGTAAAAGAGCAAACAAACGCCTGAATTGATTTTTCCTCAAAATTCTCTCTCCTCTCGAGATACTAAAATTGGATAAGCAAAATGAGGATTTTGCTTATCGCCGCACTTACATAATTCATTTTCCCTCGTTTTGTAGAAAATCCCCTCCTTATTAACTGGGCGGCATTTACGCAAGTCCGCCCCGCGTTTTTGTTGGTCGCTGTTAAGTCCTGTCGGCTTAGTCTGCTTTATACAGACACAGGCTTTGTTTTGACCTATAAAAAACGCGCGGCTTATCGTGGTAAGCACGCCAAAACGTATTTTTACAGCAGTTTCCTTAACTCTCAATTTATTGTAAAGGAAAAAATGGCTTCTGTCAATCCCTGCATATGTTTTTTTCTAAAGTTTAAATTTTGGTTGGTTTGCTTTTATTTTGGCACTAAATATGGATTTTTTATCCGATGGTTGTATAACAGAGACATGGCCGTTTTGTGAATATTTGCCGAAAAATAAATGCAAACGCGTCTTCCATTAAACAATTGTTTTATGCGGTGACAATTTCATCAAACATAACGGTAGGCTAGCAATTACATGCATAAATGTAAAATATTAACACCAAAAGCGAACGGCCGCATTTATACTATGTTTTGCGAATAGTTGATTAATGGTTGATTTTGCGAATAGTTATTTATGTCGATTTCCGCTCCGCTGCATCTGTTTGTATCACCATTTTCCAAAATAAACCCCCTTCTGCCAAAACAATTGGTGGCAGAAGGGGGTTTTATGCTCAGGAGAAGTGTGCCCTATTTTTTATCATGTTGAAACGTAGGCAAATTGCCTTTGTTGCCCTTGTTTTCCTTATCATCTTTATCGTCTTTTTTAGTAATCATGCTGCTAAGGATATTGCTTTCTTTTTTGCTGGCCGTCATATTGCATTCGCCGGAAAAGGCAGCACCCACGGCAATTTCCAGTGTGGCGCATTTTATATTGCCGTTAAGCACGCCACCGGTGCGTATTTGGGCAGATTCCACGGCCTCTACATCACCCTTAATATTGCCTTTTATAATGATGGATTGGGATTCGATATTGCCAAGAATGCTTGCGGCTTCTTCCACCACCACCAGGTCATTTGTAGATATATTGCCTGCAAAATAGCAATTTATGGTAAGTTTGCCTACGCCGGATAGGTTGCCGTCTTTGAAGATAAGTCCTTCGCACAGGACAGAGCCGACCTCCTGCGGTATGGATATCATTTCTTCTTTCAGGTTTTTAAAGCGTTTCATAGGCGTATGCCTCCTTATTTTTTGGAAAATTATGTCTGCGGATGTACTTGTCACCACTTATTCTATACTATTCCGACAAAAATAACAAGATGAATGTTTTGAAAATATTAAATTTTTATTAAGCGATCGTTACGATGAGCAAAATAATGGCTTGAAAACCGCACCAGGATGATGTAAAATAGGAATATATAACAAAATTGTGAGGGTACTATGGATTATGAAGTGTCTATTTTGCAGTTTGCTCAGACCTTTGGGCTTGCAAACCTGACCCGCAATATTGACATTACCAACAGAAAACTTAAATACGCCAAGGTAAATCGGCCGGGGTTGCAGCTGGCAGGGTTTTTTGATTATTTTGATGCCCAGCGTCTGCAAATTATCGGCATGGTGGAATATACCTATCTGGAAGGCATGAGTGCCGAGCGGCGAGAGACAGTGTTTAAGAGGCTTTTTGACAACAACATACCATGCCTGGTTATTTGCCGAAATTTAATGCCTTTTCCAGAGATGCTCGCCGCCGCAATAGCCAGCAACACCCCTGTTTTAACCACCCCCAATATCACAACTGACTTTATAGGCGAAGTAATACGCTGGCTTAAGGTGGAATTGGCCCCGCGTCTGACCATGCATGGGGTGTTGGTGGATGTGCATGGCGAAGGACTGCTTATTACCGGCGAAAGCGGCATAGGCAAAAGCGAAATGGCCCTGGAACTTATAAAACGTGGGCACAAGCTGGTGGCCGATGACGCTGTGGAGATAAAAAAGGTATCCAACCAGACCCTCATCGGCTCTTGCCCGGAAATTATCCGCTTTTTTATCGAGTTGCGAGGCATCGGCATTATAGATGTGTCCAAGATGTTCGGCATTCAAGCCATAAAAGAGACCCAGACCATTGATTTGGTTATAAAGCTGGAAATGTGGGACAACAATAAAGAATATGACCGATTGGGGCTGGAGAATGAATATATCGAGATTTTGGGCAATAATGTAGTATGCCAAACCATACCCATACGCCCCGGACGCAATCTGGCCATGATCGGCGAAAGTGCTGCCGTTAACCATCGACAGAAAAAAATGGGTTATTCGGCCGCCAAGGCTTTAAGCGATAAATTAGCACAAAGAAACAGTGCGGAGGGGTAGGGGAATGTACCATATTGGTGTGGATTTAGGCGGAACCAATATAGCCGCCGGCATTGTGGACAGCACCGGAAAGATTTTGGCAAAAAAATCCGTGCTTTTTGTGATGCGGCATAACCATGAAGAGCTGGCAGAGGATATCGTTAACCTTTGCAAGGACCTTGTGGTAGAGACATCTATTTCTCTGGAAATAATTTCCTCTATAGGTATCGGTGTCCCCGGCGTAGTTAGCCCTAAAAACGGCATGGTGATGTTGGCAGGCAACCTTGGTGTTGAGGATATGCCCATTAGCCACTTGGTTGGCCAAGTGCTAAAAATCCCTGTTTTTATTGAAAATGACGCCAATTGCGCAGCATTGGCCGAGGCAACTTTCGGTGCAGCAAGTGGCAGCCGCAACTCCATCACCATAACATTGGGCACAGGGGTTGGCGGCGGCATTATTATAGACGGCAAAATATATTCCGGCGCGTTTTTTGGCGCGGGAGAGATGCATCAGGTTATACGCGGGGGCGGTGTGTTATGCCAATGCGGGCGGCAGGGTTGTTGGGAGGCTTATGCCTCGGCCGGAGGCTTGGTGCGAGAGCTTAGGCAATTGGGGGTTACAGATAAAACCACCGCCAAGGATATTTTTGATGCGGCACATAGTGGGGACATTTTGGCCCAGCAGGCCGTGGATGCATATACGGAAAATTTATGCATTGGTTTGGGTAATCTTGTTAATATTTTACAGCCGGAAATTTGCGTCATTGGCGGCGGCATCAGCGGCCAGGGGCAGGGCTTTATTGATAGCATCAAAAACCGTATGCCCCGTATGGTTCTTGGTGTTAATAGAGATACGAAGTATGCCATCGCGGCCTTGGGCAATGATGCAGGTATAATTGGGGCGGCAATGTTGGGCATTAGCAGCGAATAATTAATAATGAATAACTGGAATAGAATATGAAAAATAGATTATGGAGCATTACTATATGGTAGAAATTTTAAAGGTTTTATGTGCAAAATTGCCGGAAGGGCGTATTAAACTGAAGGAACCCATGGCCAGCCACACTACATTTAAGGTGGGCGGTCCGGCGGATATTTTTGTTACACCGGAAAATCCGGAAGAGCTGGCTCACGTACTCAAAGCCTGTCGCGACGGTGCCGTGCCTTACTTTGTGTTGGGTAATGGTAGTAACTTGCTGGTAAAAGACGGCGGCGTAAGGGGAGTGGTAATTTCCCTTGTTAGCACTTGCGATGTGCGGCTGCTAACGGAAAACACTTTGTACGCTCAAGCAGGCGCCTTACTTCCTCAGGTGTCAAAATTTGCGCTGGCACATTCCCTTAGCGGCTTTGAATTCGCAGAGGGCATTCCCGGCTCTGTTGGCGGAGCCGTGTGCATGAACGCCGGTGCATATGACAGCGAAATTGGTGATATTTTCCATTCGGCGCAAATTATTGATGGTGACGGCCGATTGTTCGAGATAAGTGCGGCAGATATGGCTTTTTCTTACAGAAAATCTGCGGCGCAAAAAGAAGGCTGGGTTGTGGTTTCGGCCACTTTTAAGCTAAGTCCGGGGGATAAATCCGCAATTGCCGCCAAAATGGTGCATCTGAAGGAGCAACGCACCACAAAACAGCCCCTTAATTTGCCATCGGCGGGCAGTACTTTTAAACGGCCACCCGGAAAATTTGCCGGCAAGCTTATTATGGATGCGGGTTTGCGGGGTTATGCCATTGGCGGCGCGCAGGTAAGCGAAAAGCATTGCGGTTTTGTGGTCAATACAGGGGGTGCCACCGCTGCGGATATTTTGACCCTGATGGACCATGTGCAATGCACCGTGCAGGAAAAGTTTGGCATATGGTTGGAACCGGAAGTTAGAATTATAGGTGAGTAAATGGAATTTCTTATTGTAACAGGCATGAGCGGGGCCGGCAAAAGCACCGCCCTAAAATTTCTGGAAGACATTGGGGTTTTTTGTATAGATAATATGCCACCGGCTCTTATCCCTAAATTTGCCGAGTTGGTTTTTAGACCCGGCACCGATGTGGAAAAAGTGGCCCTGGGCGTAGATATACGCGGTGGCAGGCTGTTTGATGAGCTTTTGCCCCTGCTGGATTGCCCAGAAAGTGGCCTGTCCGGCTATTCCATACTTTTCTTGGATGCCTCTGACCAGGTGCTGCACAAGCGCTACAAAGAAACCCGGCGCAAACATCCCCTGTCCGAAACCGACAGCATAACCGAAGGTATTCAGCGGGAACGCCAGCGTCTGGCCAAAATAAAGGGTGCCGCCGACCATATCATAAACACCACATACTTTTTGCCGCGCCAGCTTAAAGAAAAAATAAATCTGCTGTTTTTGGAAAACAAAAATTTCGACAGTCTGACGGTTACGCTACTGTCCTTCGGCTTTAAGTACGGCATTCCCAGCGATTCCGACCTGCTTTTTGATGTGCGCTTTCTGCCCAATCCTTTTTATGACCCAAAAATGACATCATTGACAGGAAATGATGCCGCCGTACATGATTATGTGATGAACGAAACTGCCACCGGGGAGTTTTTAACTAAAATCGCCGACTTATTGGAGTTTTTAATACCGCAATATATTAACGAGGGCAAAAACCAGCTTATTATCAGCATCGGCTGCACCGGTGGCAAACATCGGTCAGTAGTGGTGGCAAATAACCTGGCGGCACATTTGCAGCAGGCGGGGTACTTTGCTAACACAAAACATCGGGATATCACTACAAATTAAAGCGCAGGAGGGATATGTATGTCATTTTCTTCCAAGGTAAAAAAGGAAATTGCCGGCCACAAGGGCTTGCTCCAAGAGGAATGCAGCAAGCGGGCGCATATTCGCGAAGCCTTTATGTCCAATGGCACAATGGCCGATCCCGCAAAGGCCTATCATCTGGAATTCGTTGTAAATCAAGAAAATATTGATGTTTTGGAGCAAAATCTGGCGTTTTTTGGCCTTGCGTCCAAGCGGCATCTGCGAAAATCCGCACATATACTGTACTTAAAAGAAGCAGAACAGATAGCAACCCTGCTCAACATCATCGGTGCCCATGTGGCCTTGATGGAATTTGAAAATTGCCGCGTCAACAAGGATGTTAACAACGACATAAACCGGGTGGCCAACGCCCAGGCCGCCAATGAGGACAAGATCATTAAAGCCAGTACCCAGCATATTGTGGATATTATGGACATACAGCGGGGCGGGGGTTTGTCGGCTCTTACAGAAAATTTGGCCCGGGTGGCACGATTACGGCTGGATAACCCCCTTGCCAGCCTGGAAGACATCGGAAAAATGCTTACTCCTCCCATATCAAAGTCGGGAGTTAATCATAGATTAAAAAAAATAGCGGAAATTGCCGCAAAATACAGAGAGCATCAAAAAACGGAGGTTTATAATGATTGAACGCACTGTTAAGGTAAATGCCAAAATAGAAGCCCGGCCCGCCGCGCTTTTTGTGCAAACGGCATCAAGGTTCCAAAGCTCTATTTTTATTAAAGTTGACAATAAAATGATTAATGCCAAGTCTATAATGGGAATGATTGCCATCGGTCTTTTGGACGGAAATCAAGTAACCATAATGGCTGACGGCCAGGACGAAGAAGCCGCCATTGCAGAGCTTGGCAGGTTTTTTTCGACTGTATAGGGTGTGACATGGCTAATTATCACGAAGAACAAAACAGGCAAAACATCCTGCGCCTGCGGGAGCATTTAAAGGTGCTACCGCCTTTTTTAGGTGAGTTTTTTAGAAACCGCGCAGACTATACATCTACCCGCACACGCCTTGGTTATGCCTATGATTTAAAGCTTTTCTTTAATTTTTTAATCAACGAAACCAGGGATTTTGGCGACCTTTCCATAGATAGCTTTGCCCTGGAAGATCTGGGGCGTATAAATGCCGACCATATTGAGGAATTCATGGAATATCTTTCCTATTACATAACCAATCGAGATAGGGAAGGGGCCGAATATAGCGTGCAAAATAAGATGGAGGGCAAAAGCCGCAAGCTTTCGGCCGTGCGCTCCATGCTTGCATATTTCTACAAAAAAGGCAAAATTGCCGCAAATCCGGCGGAACTTGTGGCCACACCGCCGGTTAAGGAAAGGGCCAAGGTGTATTTGGACGCAAACGAAATAGCCAATTTGTTAGACGAGGCGGACAGCGGCGAGCATCTGACGAAAAAACAGCGAGATTATCACAACCATACCAGATGCCGCGATGTAGCTATTTTAAGCCTTTTTGTAGGCACCGGTGTGCGTATTAGCGAGGCCGTCGGCCTTAATTTGGAAGATGTAGACATAGAAAACGGCTGTTTTAAGGTGATACGCAAAGGCGGCGACGAGGCCATATTATATTTTGGCGAAGAAGTAGAGGATGCGCTGGCTCAATATCTGGAAACCCGCCTTAAAATCACCCCAAAACCAGGCCACGAGCGGGCTTTCTTCCTTTCTATGCAAAACCGCCGCATAACCGTACGCGCCGTACAAAATCTGGTGAAGAAATATTCGTTTTTAGCGAATAGTTTGAAAAAAATAACTCCTCACAAGCTACGCACGTCCTTTGGCACTAATATGTACCGTCAAACCGGGGACATATACCTTGTGGCGGACCTGCTGGGCCACAAAGACGTAAACACCACCCGCAAAAGCTATGCCGACACTAAAGGCGAGGCAGGGCGCAGAGCGGTGCGGGAACTGCGACTACGCGGGGATGAATAATATGCAGGGGTATTTCGTTAAGGTTATGCCAAAAATTATATATCCGCCATGTATCTTGCAGGGAGAGCGGCAAGATTGCTTTGCTTGTGGGCTTTTACAGAGCTGCCAGTCACCTCGAGGCATGTGTGTATATCAGTATGAAGGCCACAAAAAAGGCTGCCCAAATTATGGCCAGCGCAAATGCTGCCCGCCGGATGCACCTATGTTTGACTGGGTTTTTGACGTAAGTAAGCCTGTTTATGCCATTTATGCCGCTTATAATTTAGAAAATAGCGATACGACTGACTGCCACGAGGCGGCGAAAACAGTCCTAAAAGAACGCATAAAGGACTTTTTGCAAGAATTTCGACCAGCAAGCAGTGGCCAGGGCGCGTATTATGTAACGGATTTCCCGGAAGCCATGGGGATTGACACCACGGCCACCATGAAAGAAGTAGGGATAACATTTGAATGGCCCGCGAAAAAACTGCTATATAAGGTGGCTTTTGCCGGGGTGCTGATGGATGAAGAGTATATAGATATTTTGAGGTAAGAGAGGGCATCAACAATTATTCGCAAAATGTAACTTTTGCGAATAATTGTACTTAGTTTTAGCCTCAACCAATTTCTACAAGACAATCCAATGCATGCCGGATGGCTTTGCCGATACCCACAGACGTTGCCGTTACTGAGTTTGCTACAAGGTACAACACTCCAATCTCCAGGTCTTTTGTTTCCAGCCTAACATCGCGGGAATGCTTCACTAAGGCCTCTGCCTTTTCACGCTCAAAGCCCCGTACAGAATATTTGTTTGTGTCAAAATGGATTTGGATAAGTGAGCCATTATGCGACGTTTCAATTTTTACACCTTCTTTACTGGGTAGCCGAGAGACTTGAATCATTAAACTCATAACAGTCACTCCTTTCGAGGCAAGCTTAGCACAGGCCGGATGATTTTGTCAAGTATTCGCTCCATAGTTATTTTTACAAAAATTAACCGAAAAGGGATGGGTAATATGATACGCAAAATGAAGCCATCTGATATTACACGCGTGGCGGAAATTCACGTGTTTGCACGCCGAAGTGCCTACAGGGATATTGTGCCAGATGACTATTTGTTCAATGCAAACAATGTGTCCAAGCGTATGGAAGAACTTAACGAGACCATGCACAATAGCGCGGAGGAGAGTTATGTATTTGATGACGGCATCGTTAAGGGATTCACATCCTTTGGTCAATGTAGGGACGATGGCAAATCAAGTGCTTTCGAGCTCCTAGCCTTATATGTAGACCCTATGATGCAACGGCAAGGAATCGGAACCGCGTTAATATCGTTCTTTGAGCAAAATGCTGTGCAGCACGGGTTTAAGGAAGTATGTTATTGGGTGTTTGAGAAAAACGCAAGCGCGAGAGCCCTGTATGAAAAGCTGGGGTATAGGCCTGATGGAGCCAGGGATGTAGCCGAACCTTTTGATGATCTAATGGTGATGCGCTATGCCAAAAAATTGATATAGCAACTATTCGCAAAATATTGCCAGAAATATATCCACACTGTTGCCAAGTTATCCACATTAACTATTCGCAAAATTATAGCTGGGCTGAGTGTGGATAAAGTGTTTATAAGTAACTATTCGTAAAATACCACAGGGCATATAGGGGGTACATTCGTCCCCTCGCCTCTCACTTATATCGGTGCGCAAACACCCAACTGCCCCTTTACAAAACCGCCAAAATATGCTTTAATTAGCATTAATAAGGCGATCAAGGAGGCTATATGGATCCTAATAATGCCATCAAGCTTTCCATATTGGCCGGGGAAATTATGCTGTCATCCGGTGCGGAAACCCACCGGGTCGAGGACACAATGCTACGTATTTTGGAGTGTTGCGGCCTTGTTAATGCAGAGTCATTATGTACCAGCACCAGCATTTTTGCCTCCGGTGCTCCTGTTGGCGGCACATCTATAACCATGTTAAAGCGGGTCAAAAACCGCGGCAATAATTTTGAAAAAATAGCCCATGTTAATGAGCTGTCTCGCAGCCTTGCAGAGGGAAAAATCGGCATAGAGGCTGCCATATCAGCCCTGGAGGATATACAAGCCCGCCCACCCTACTCTAAAATTGTGCGCCTTTTGGGTGCTGCTGTGGCCAGTTCTTGTTTTGCCATGATGCTTGGCGGCTCTCTTCCAGATTCTGCCAATGCCTTTATCGCCGCATTTTTAATGCAAATTCCCCTGCTGCTTTTAGAGCGTCACAATGTAGCCGGCGTGTTGCGCAATATGATCGGCGGTGGCTGTGCAGCCCTAATTGCGCTGGTTTTAATAAACTTGGGCCTGGGCAGCACCATTGATTTTATAATCATCGGCTCCATTATGCCACTGTTGCCCGGCGTCAGCCTTACCAATGCCATTAGGGATATTTTAGACGGCGACCTACTCTCCGGCAGTGCCCGTATTTTAGACGCATTTTTGGTGGCCATCGCCATTGCTACCGGCGTGGGCACCGTCATGATGCTATGGATGTCTGTTTTTGGGGGTGTTGTGGTATGATGCTCCAAATTTTGCTGGCTTTTGCCGGCACCGTAGGTTTTTCCATCATATTTAACGTGCCGCGCAGAGAGCTTGCGCTATGCGGTATCGCCGGAGCCTGCGGCTGGTTTGTTCTTCAGCTCACCATGGGTTTTATCCCAAATGCCGGTGTAGCCGATACATTTTTCGCCGCCATGGCCGTCACCTGCATCAGCCGCATTTTTAGCTTCATGCGCAAAATGCCCGTTACTGTGTATATGATACCCGGCATCATCCCCCTGGTGCCCGGCACAGGCATATATCACACCATGTTTAATGCCATCATGGGAGATTATACCGAAGCGTTGCTATGGGGCATACAAACCCTGCGCACGGCAGGGGTTATTGCCGTGGGGTTGCTGGTGGTGCTTACCCTGCCGCCTAAGCTGTTTTCTTTTGTGGCAGATGCATGTATAAATATTTTCGCCATCCGTCGGCGATTAAGGAGGTAAATTATGGATAATATTAATGTAGATTCGCATGATATTTCTGTCGAACAACAATGTACCAAGTGCAAAGAGCATGAAGCCGACATAGAAGCTTATCAGATCTTATTGCTTATTATAACTTTTATCGGCCCGATAATTGGCATACTAGTCGGTCTGTTTGCAAGAAGAAAACTAAAAAGCTAAAAGACAGCCACAAAGGAGGATATTTATTATGAACAAAAACGTAATCGTGGGCCAATCCGGCGGCCCTACTTCTGTGATAAACGCCAGTTTGGCCGGGGTTTTTGCCGAGGCCAAAAAAGCCAATTTGGGTACAATCTTTGGTATGCGTAACGGCATCAAGGGCTTTTTGGAGCGACGCAATATAGACATGGGTCAATACATTAAAGATGAGCTGGACGTGGAATTATTAAAACGTACGCCATCGTCATTTTTGGGTTCTTGTCGCTACAAGCTGCCTAAAATCGAGGAAAACGAAGAGGTATATCACCAGATTTTTGAGATTTTAAACACCATGGGTGTGGGTTATTTTTTCTATATTGGCGGCAACGACTCCATGGATACCATTATGAAGTTGTCTGCATACGGCGAGGCAACCGGCAGCCCCATACGCTTTATGGGTGTGCCAAAAACCATCGACAACGACCTGGCAGTCACTGACCACAGCCCCGGTTTTGGCTCTGCGGCAAAGTATATCGCCGCAACCATCAAGGAACTGGTGCTGGACGCCCAGGTGTACAACAACGGTGCCGTGACAATTGTGGAGGTTATGGGCCGCAACACCGGCTGGTTGGCAGCAGCAGCGTCACTGGCGCGGGGAGCGGATTCCCCTGGCCCGGATTTAATCTTCCTGCCAGAAATTACATTTAATGTAGGCAATTTTATGGACAAAGTGGCCAAAATATCCTCCCAAAGCCCCGCTGCCACCATCGTGGTGTCCGAGGGCATAAAGCTGGCCGACGGCCGGTATGTAAACGAAATTGCCGCAGAAAATAATACCGTAGATGCCTTTGGACACAAACAGTTGTCCGGCACGGCCTCATATTTGTCTCAAGAAGTCCACAGAAATCTAGGTGTAAAAACCCGCGCCATCGAATTTGCCACCATACAACGCTGCGCCGCACATCTTCAATCTGCCGTGGACGTGCAAGAGGCCTATGCCGTAGGTGCCGAGGCCGTGAAAGCCGCCATGACAGGTGCCACCAACCGCGTAACCGTCATTCGCCGCCTGTCCAGCGAACCCTATGCCTTTGGCATTGACGCCATAGAAATCGCCCAAATGGCCAATATCGAGAAAAAAGTGCCCCTGGAATGGGTGACATCCAGCCGCGATGATGTAACACAAGAGTATATAGACTACGCCCGCCCCCTTATCCAGGGCGAGGTTGCACCGTATTTTGTAGGAGGAATGCCAAGGCATATCCGCCTGTCATAAGAGGTGTCTTGATGAAACTGCCAAATTGAAATTATAATCCCAACTTTGCGCAACTACGCTCCAAGGGACATCCGGCACAATTAAGCCGCTTTTTACAATGATGTTTGCCGTTTATCACTATCAGTGCATGAAAATTATTATAAACCTCCGCGCTTTTAGGCAAATTCCCTTCAAAGTGGGCCTTGGCGGCGGCATAAGTCTTGCCTGCGCCAATGGGGTATCGCTGACAAAGGCGCATGGTATAGGCATCAATAACAAAAGTAGGCAAACCAAATGCGTACAGCAAAATAGAATCGGCGGTTTCTGGCCCGATGCCCTTTATGTCCAGTAGTTGGGTTCGCAGTATTTCTATGGGTAGTTTTGCGGCCTTCTCTGCGTCAAAATCATACCCACCAAACCAGGCCGTCACCCCTTTAAGATACGCGGCTTTTTGGTTAAAAAACCCCGCTGGGCGTACGATGTTTGTAAGCTCTGCCATATCTGCCGCCAGCACAAATTGCGGCGACAGCCGCCCACCAAAATTGGCTATGGCTTTCTCCACATTGCCCCAATTGGTGTTTTGCGTCAGCACCGCTCCTACAATTACCTCGTATGGGCTGTCCGCCGGCCACCATCCAAGCTGGCCATATCGTTCCAGCAGGGTTTCGTATATTTCCCATAGTTTGCCTGCCATAATGCCTCCGTATTGTCCACCGAAATTTAGCCGAAATGTACAAGTATTCTACACGAATCCCTATCAAATGTCAATCATATACTATATGTAAAAAGCAGTAAGGGAGATGTAATATGAACAGATATCATAGCCATGAGGCCGCCCAAAACCGTGTACCTACAGACTTTGGCGGCCGTCCGTTTGTGGTGGACATACAGCAGGCCACCCTGAGCAATGACACATATCGCACAGCCTTATGGACCGGCCAACATTTGCAACTTACTGTAATGAACATAAACCCCGGCGATGACATTGGCCTGGAGGCACATCCCCATGTAGACCAGTTTTTGCGTGTGGAGCAAGGGCAAGGCGTGGTACAAATGGGCACCGGCCCAAACAACCTACATTTTGCCATGCCGGTTTTTAATGACTATGCCGTTTTTGTCCCTGCGGGCACATGGCATAATATAACCAACACGGGCAATGCTCCCCTAAAGCTGTACACAATATATGCCCCACCCAATCACGCTTTTGGCACCATACACCCCACCAAAGAAGTGGCTGAAGCCGAGGAGCATCATTGAACACACCAAAAAGCCCCGCATGACGGGGCTTTTTGGTGTCAAAACTATTCTGGGTTGTTGCGCTGCTTCAATTCCGACAGATTTTTTGCCACCATGGTAACAAGCTCCATCTCGTCTTCGGAAAGTCTGTTGGCATATGCAACAAATTTGTGTATATGGGCTTTTTTAAGCCTTAGTTTGGACGGCGTGGGGCCGGACTCGGTATCCTTAAAAAATACATCGGCAGTAATGCCAAAAACCTCTGCCAATTTACACAAATTGAAACTGGTCTGACCCCTATCGCCACGTTCCATCAGGCCCACGGCGGCGGGCGTCATATCCAAAATAACTGCAATGTCATCTATAGATAGCTTACAGGTGTTACGTTCTCTTCTGATATTGCGGCCTACCATGGAGTTAAACTGGCTTCTACTGATGGTAAGGCCGGAGTAGAATTCGTATTCGGTAGCCTCATCTTGAAGCATCTTGTGGGCCTCGTATTCTTTTAGGCTTTCAAGCACGCTAAAACCTTCGCCCGCAAGTTTGTTATCTCTATAGAAAATACCCTTGCGCACAACAGCGGCAGCTTTTTGCATGGGAAAATCCCCGTCTTCACTGACAAACATTACCGCATCAAAATGCAATTCAAACATAAGTTCCAGTGTTTTAAATGCCTTGGGGTCACTGATGTTGTCCAAATCATAATACCTGGCCCTTAGCAAGCGTAACAGAATATTCATGTGGATAGATAGCTTTATGATGGCATAGCGTTCTTCATTAGCATATTCTTCCAGTTTTTCCAAAGCGGCCTTTGCCATGACATTGGCCTTTTCGTATGTATCCGCGTAGTCGACAACTCCAGCTAAAATCCTTATATCATAAAAATCCCATTCATTTGCACTGGATAATCTGTCAAATATCGGGGCAGCCATTTCACAACATGCTTCAAAGTCGTTATTTAGCCTTTCATCATCAAATATTCTAAGCACGCGCAATGTATCGTTGATCTGAGGATCATTGCCGTTTTCTTTGATGTATTCTATCAAACCGTATTCTGCTGCTTTCTTTTTTCCCGGCTCGTGATTGCCGTCAATAGCAAATGCGTTGTCCATCAACTGATGCTTTAGCAATTTGTAGTCCCTCCCAATGTTTCAATACAGCGCATTACAAATTGTATAATCTCTGTCTATCGCCCACAACATTTAAGACCAAAGCTAATGATATAATCTTGGGCGCAATCACACCATATGTAGTAATAATCACAACACATATCGCAAACTCCTTTCTGTATCCGCAACACATTCTATGTGTTGCTTTTTTTCTTATTATGGTACATATAGTACCATAATCCTACAATACACGCAACCACTTTTTATCG
The DNA here is from genome assembly GCA_009785595.1 of Defluviitaleaceae bacterium. Classification (GTDB taxonomy): domain Bacteria; phylum Bacillota; class Clostridia; order Lachnospirales; family WRAX01; genus WQVZ01. The sequence continues at coordinate 17,324 of WQVZ01000013.1, forward strand.
ACATAATTCGACAAATATGGTATCTGCTATTTGACCAATATGCTCAAAAATATATGTGGGCTGGTGTGGGCTGTGTTCGACATATGCACACTTTGTCTCGCCGCTAAACACCAGGGCTGTGTCCACACCAGCGGCAATGCCGCAGGCAATGTCCGTGTACAGCCTGTCGCCAATCAGTATAGCATCCTCGGCGGCACAACCTTCCTGGGCCAGGGCCACGTCTACCATATCTGACCCGGGTTTGCCCATAAAAACAGGCTTGCGGCCCGTGGCATTTTCCAAAATTTGGGCCACAGAGCCACAATCCGGCACGGCACCATATTCCGTAGGACAAACCATATCACAATTGGTGGCTATATAACCCACGCCGCGGTTTAACAACATACAGGCATCCTCCAGCTTTTTAAAATTAAGCTCTGTATCAAAGCCCATCACCAGAGCAGCAATACCGGGTTGTACAAAATTTGTGATATTTATGCCATATGCGGCTAATTCATCCCGAAAAGCAGCAGTGCCAAGGGCATAAATCAGCCGCCCATTATATTGATCTTTCAGATACGCCGCTGTGACTCGCGTGGATGATATAATCCGGTCAGCATCAACACCAATACCCATTTTGGCTAATTTTTCTATATATTGGGCGGTGCTCTTGGAAGAATTATTGGTCAAAAAGACGTATTTTGCTCCGATGCTGGTGATGGTATGCAAAAATGGAATGGTATGCTCAAATAATCTGTCACCTAGGTATATTGTGCCGTCCATATCCAACATAAACAGTCGCTTTTTATGCAAATCCATAATGACACCAACCTCGTAGGGGTCGCCGTCCCGGCGACCCGGATATCCTAAAAATTCAACACCAGCGGAAACAACAGTACCACTAGCACGTATGCCAGCAATGTAAACAACCCACCGACTTTTACATAATCCATAAAACGATATCCCGCCGGCAGCATCATGGTCATTGGCGGTGTGGACACCGGCGTGGCGTAGCTGATATTGCCGGCGATAACCACCGCCAACACCACGCTTTTTACGTCAAAACCCAGCTCCAGCGCTATATTTACGGCAATGGGTATAAGCAGTGCCGCCGTAGCCGTGCTGGACATAAAATTAGTAAGCACAATGGCGATAAATGCCAGCGCGGCAGTAAGCAGCCATGGCGACACGCCTTGGCCCAAAAAATCCACCACAGCATGGGCTATCATCAAGCCTGCGCCGCTGTGATCCAACCCGGCAGACAAACCCAGCGAACATGCAATGACAATTATCGTTGTCCAGTCCATGGTCTGGTATGCCCGCTTTTGCGTAATGCAGCCGCTTATAATGCACACAGAGGCTCCAACCATGGCCACAATGCCCATGGTCCACAGGTCTGTAATAAAACCCACTATACAAAAAACCAACACCGCCACGGCAACCCACATTCTGGCCAGTCTTTTGACCCGGTCTTTAGGGCTTAAAACCTCTTCGTGGGCAACATCAGACATGCCTGTAGATTCATCCGCCGCCGGCTCAGGAAAATTAAACACCCGTTTTTGCAGGGAATGGCCGATGGTAAGGTAAAACACCAGCAACAGACCTATAATAGGCAGGCCAACGGCACTAAGTTCAAAAAAACCAATGGTATCATGGCCGCCTTCGCGCAATATGCTTTGGGCTATAAGTTGTGGCGGCGACCCCACCACCGTAAGGCCCCCGCTGGTTACGGCGGCAATACCCACCACCATATATGTGTTGCGGCGAGAAAACCTGCCCCCGCTGGCGGCAATGGCGGCGGCGGCAATAGGCAGCATCATGGCGGCGGCGGCGGTATTGCTTAAAAAAGCCGCGGGCACAGTGGCCACTAATATAAGTACCACAATAAATACCTTTTCGTTGCCGCCCACCAGGGCAATAATTTTTCTGCCCACAATACGGGCTACGCCTGTTTCGAACAGGGTGTTGCCTATAACCACCATGCCCGCCATTAAAAACACAATATCGTTGCCAAAACCCGCAAAGGCCGTGCCCATGGAGATGACACCAAAAATAGCCAAAGCCAGACACGCAAGGATAGACGTAACGGCTATGGGTATAAGCTCGGTTATATATAAAATCAGTGCCACGCCGATTATTATTAGAGCAATTATGCTGGCGTCCAAAACCATGCCTCCTCTAAAAACTCACAATATAGCTACACAATTATAATCGCCCGCAAAATGGATGTCAATAGTCTATAGACAAGTCACCGCAAATATGATATATTTGATTCTGGTAACTTTGATAAACTTTATACAATATTTTATGTGATTCGTTGGAGGTCCCCCATGACATACAGCTATTACCCCGGCTGCACTTTAAAAACCAAAGCCAAGGATTTGGATCACTTTGCCCGCGCATCGGCGGCAGTTTTGGGCTTTACTTTAGAAGAAATAGACGAATGGCAATGCTGTGGTGCCGTATATCCCCTTGGCACCGACGAGGTGGTGTCCAAACTTCCCGCTATACGTGTATTGCATCAAGCCGGGCAAAAAAACCAAGCCATGGTGACGCTGTGTTCTGCTTGCCACCATGTTTTTAAACGGGTAAACGACGACATGCGCCGGGATGTCGATCTTCGTCGCACAGTGCGCAATTATGATAAAGAGCTGGACTATGACGGCACTACAGAAGTGCTGCATTATATGGAAGTATTGCAACGGCACGTGGGTTTTGGTGTGTTAAAGGCCAAAGTACAAAACCCCCTAACCGGCCGCAAAATAGGTGCATATTATGGCTGCATGTTGCTGCGCCCCGGCGGCGTTATGGACTTTGACGACCCGGAAAACCCCACCATCTTCGAAGATTTCATCACGGCCCTAGGCGGCACACCAGTCCCCTACCCTTACCGCAACGAATGCTGCGGTGGCTACATATCACTAAAGGAGGCCGAAAAGGCCGGGCAAATGGCGGGCAAAGTACTGGAAAGTGCCGCAAACCGCGGCGCAACAGAGCTTATCACCGCCTGTCCGTTGTGTCTTTATAATGTTTCCAAAAAGGCCGCCGGTGATGTGCCAATATATTATTTTACGCGACTGCTGGTCGAAGCTTTGGATGCGGGGATAGATTTCTAAACTTAAACGTTTGGGGCTTTTGCACGCATACTGCAATGAAAATAAACGCTAGAGAAGGAGTGAGCGTATTGTTTGGCTTTTCAATTAAAGAAATTATTGATTTGTGTAAAGATTTATTTAGGGGCATAAGTAAAGTTGCCAGAAAGTATACTCGAGTCTCTAAAGAAAAGAAGGATGTAAAGGCAATTAAGAGTGACGTAAAAGAAGCTTATAAATTGATAATGCGCTACTATCCGATAAGGGAAATTTCTAGCGCTAACCTTAAGGAAATCATTGCCCGTTGCGAATCTAACGAAAAGTTTGGCTTTACTTCTGCTAAGGAGGTATCTAATGTGAATGAAATGATAAATCGTTTTAGCGGGAGCGATACATCTTATGAGAATAAAATTTATTATCAAATGCTCACTCTCAAAATATTTAACATTTACAATTATCAAAACGAATCGTTAAGATTAACTGATAGTACAACGAAACTTATTTCTAAAAAGTAAGCTGTCTTTTGATGTTTAACTTTGAAATATATGCAACCATGAATTATGAAAAGGGGTGGCAAAATGCACAGCAACCACACCAAAAACGAACTTTTGGCCATTAGTGGCGCGGATATTGACCGTTGCATGAAGTGCGGCCGGTGCTCCGCGTCCTGCCCATCGCACCAGGCCATGGACATACGCCCGCATCAGTTCGTGTCTTATGCGGCGGACGGGCGTGTCGATGCCCTGCTGGAATGCAATTCGCTGTGGCAATGCTTGTCATGCTTTGCCTGTATACAGCGTTGTCCGCGGGATGTAAAGCCTGCCCAACTTATTGAGGCGGCGCGGCTGATGGTAATTAGGCAGCAAGGTGAAAATTATATAGATCCAGATGAAATACCGGGGTTGCTTAATAATGATGTTCCCCAACAGCTGTTGGTCAGTGCTTTTCGTAAATATCGTAAATAGGAGGTGGACAGCAAAGTATGGAAAAAATTGGTGTTTTTGTCTGCCACTGCGGCTCAAATATTAAAGGAAATGTGGACACAGCGGCGGTTGTGGAGCAAATATCTCATGTAGATGGCGTGGCTATGGCGGTGGAATATCCATATATGTGCGCCGAGGCCGGACAGGCTATGATACGTAATGCCATAACCGAACACGGTCTGACAGGAGTTGTGGTTGCCGCTTGCAGCCCGCGTATGCACGAAGCTACTTTCCGCAAAGCCGCCGAACGTGCCGGATTGAATTCATATATGGTAGAAATTGCTAACATTCGGGAGCAATGCTCGTGGGTGCATCGTGATACTGTCAGTGCCACGAAAAAGGCTGTGGCGTTGGCCCGTGCCGCCGTGGCTAAGGTACATCGCAACACACCCCTTCATCCCGGCGAAAGCAGTGTTACAAAACGGGCGTTGGTGGTGGGCGGCGGCATTGCCGGCATACAGGCCGCATTGGATATTGCCGAGGCAGGCTTTGAAGTGACAATTGTGGAGACTACCCCTAGCATTGGCGGCAAAATGGCCCAACTGGACAAAACTTTCCCTACCCTAGACTGCTCTGCCTGTATTTTGACGCCAAAAATGGTGGATGCCGCCGGGCATGATAACATTGCCATACATACATATAGCGAAATTGAAAAAGTAGAGGGTTTTGTGGGTAATTTTACTGTGAGTATTCGCAAAAAGGCCCGTAGTGTAGATATGGACAAATGTACGGGTTGCGGAGATTGCTGGGCAAAATGCCCTGTAAAGCGCGTGCCAAGCGAATTCGATAGCGGTCTGTGCAACCGCACCGCCATATACACCCCCTTTGCCCAGGCGGTGCCCAATGTGCCAGTTATAGACCGCACCAATTGTGTCAAGTTTAAGACGGGACGTTGTGGTCTGTGCCGCACAGTGTGTCAGCCTGGTGCTATTGATTTTGACCAGCAGGACGAGATTATTACAGAAAATTTTGGCGCGGTGGTGCTGGCCACGGGTTATGATACTATTAGTTTGGATAAATTTGGTGAGTATGCATACCACGACAGCCCAGATGTGCTTACAGCCCTGGAATTTGAGCGGATGACCAATGCCGCAGGGCCGACAGATGGCAGGATTGTACGTATGTCCGATGGGCACAAACCCAAAAGCATCACATTTATACAGTGTGTTGGCTCGCGTGATATTACAAATCGCGGCAAAACTTATTGTTCTAAAATATGCTGTATGTACACTGCAAAGCAGGCTATTTTAATCAAAGATAAATATCCCGATGTGGACGTACAGGTTTTTTATATAGATGTGCGCACCCCTGGCAAGAATTTTGATGAATTTTATCGACGTGCCGCAGAGGAATACGGAGTAAAGTATATAAAAGGCCAGGTAGGCAAGGTGGTAAATGTGGGTGATACGCTTCATATTCAGGCTGTTGACATGTTAGAAGGTAGGCATATGGATATACAAACAGATATGATAATTTTAGCAACTGCTATACAGCCATCAGCCACAGCAAAAACTACTGCCGGTATGTTTTCTTCCAGTGTGGACCAAAACCACTTCATGACGGAAGCCCACCCAAAATTGCGCCCGGTAGAAAGTCATACCGCTGGCGTTTTCTTAGCGGGTTGCGGCCAGGGACCCAAGGATATCCCAGAAACCGTGGCTCAAGCCAGTGCGGCGGCTGCTAAGGTCATTGGCCTGCTGGTCAAAGATAAATTGATGACAAATCCCTGTACCGCTGCAACTGACGAGGATTTGTGCAACAACTGCGGCCTTTGCGGCAATGTATGCCCATATGGCGCCATTACTTATGAATCAAAACTAACGGCAAGTGTCAATAATGCTTTGTGTCAAGGCTGCGGTGCATGTGTAGTAACATGTCCCTCCGGTGCGATGGACTTGCATGGCTTTACCAACAGACAACTAATGGCGGAGGTGGACGCAATATGCAAATAACGGATTTTAACCCCAACATCGTGGCGTTTTGCTGTAATTGGTGCAGCTATGCTGGGGCAGATTTGGCCGGCACCAGCCGCCTTCAATACCCCGTCCAGGTGCGCATTATTAAGGTGCCTTGCTCCTGTCGTGTTGATCCATTGTTTATACTTCGTGCTTTTCAGCGTGGTGCCGATGGTGTAGCTGTTTGCGGCTGCCATCCCGGCGACTGTCATTACGCCACAGGCAATTATTACACCCGGCGGCGTATGGCTTTACTTCACAACATGCTTGATTTTATGGGCATTGAGCGCGATAGGATGCTGTTGCAGTGGGTATCCGCTGCGGAGGGAGCAAAATTTGCCAAAACCATGACAGATTTTGTCGAAAACATACACATGCTGGGCAAAAACACACGACTGGCGGATTGGAGGGTTGTTAATGCTGGAAATAATGAAACAGAGAGCTAAAGAACTTCTTGAGTCCGGCCGGGTGGTACGCGTGCTGGGCTGGCAGCGAGGCGACTTCCCAAATTTGCGTGAGCCCGTATTTTTCACCACCGCAAAGCAATTAGACAACCTGGAATATGATCGTTTTTGTGCAGCAAACCTTAGTAAGTACCTGATTGGCACCGATGTACCCACCCTGGCATTCCTAAAACCTTGCGATACATATAGTCTCAATCAGTTGGTAAAGGAGCGGCAAATTAACCGCCAAATGACGTATATCATCGGCATTGGCTGCGAAGGTAGTGCGAAGCTCACTGATATGGAAGAAAACGGCACGTTGGAGCGATGTTTGGTCTGCACAAAGACCGTTCACGCAGCTTTTGATGAACTTATCGGCGAAGATGCTGCACCTCGTGAAAAAAACGATCGCTTTGCCGGCGTGGGCGAAATAGAGGCTATGGAAATCGCCGCCCGATACACCTTTTGGCAGGATCATCTGGCTCGTTGCATCCGTTGCAACGCCTGTCGCAACATTTGCCCCGTCTGCCACTGCAAAAAATGTGTATTTGACAACACAAAATACGACACGGCCCAGCGGGCCAATGCCAGTGCTTTCGAGGAGCAAATGTTCCACATTATCCGTGCATATCATGTGGCCGGGCGTTGTACCGACTGCGGCGAGTGCAACCGCGCCTGCCCGCAGGCTATTCCTTTGCATTTACTTAACCGTAAGCTTATATCGGACATTAACCATATGTTTGGAGAATACCAAGCTGGCACCGATACCGAAACCCCCGGCCCACTGACAAATTTCGACATCGAAATGGACAAGGAGGTGGGCTTATGATGAAAATTGCTAAAGAGCACCTTCCAAGGCTGTTTGCGGCACTTGCCAAACAAATAGACTTACTTTTACCCGCGCAGCAAGCCGAAGTGGTGAATTTTGCGCCATTTTGCCCGGATGCCGAAATAGATTTGACCACCCTAAAAACCGCCAACACTCCCAAACACTTCTTTTTGCCTCAGGTGGAGGATTTGTATACCGCCGCCGTAAATGCCGGACAAATAAGCATATCCGCCGCCGATACGCCCATAAAACCCTTCGCTATTTTCGGCGTGCGGGCCTGTGATGCGGCGGCACTTGACGTGCTGGACAGCGTGTATCTAAGCGACCCTATAGACCAATTTTACCAAACCCGGCGACAAGCCGGCTGCATCATCACCTTGGCTTGCGAAAAACCCACGGCCTCCTGTTTTTGCACAGCTTTCGGCATAAATCCTACAGAACCGTGTGGAGATATCACAACATGGCTGACAGACGACGTGCTGTATTGGCAGCCCAATACCGAAAAAGGCGACAAAATAACCGAACTTGTAGCAGATTTGCTGCAACTGACTGACGAAAGTCCAGCTCAAGACATATCAGAAAACATCTGTCTGCCCCTGGACAAATTTAACCCCGACAACCTGCTTGCACTGTTCAACGCACCAAATTGGCAAGATTTATCCGTCGCTTGCATTGCTTGCGGTGCCTGCACCTTTGTTTGCCCAACCTGCCAGTGCTATGATATTACAGATTTTGACACTGGCACCTCTATAACTCGCTATCGCTGCTGGGACAGTTGCTTGTACAGCGATTTTACCCAAATGGCCCACGGCAACCCACGCACAACCCAGGCAGAGCGTTTTCGTCAACGGTTTATGCATAAATTAGTGTATCACCCCGCAAACAATGATCAATACGGCTGTGTAGGTTGCGGCCGATGTGTAGCCGCTTGTCCCGCGGGGCTTAATATCGTAAAAGTCATAAAAAAACTGGAGGTGGCTGGCAATGTGTAAACCCTCAACGGATTTGCTGATACCCCAGGTAGGCATAATCACCCATATCCGCCAAGAAACCCCGGATGTTAAGACCTTTCGCATTGTAACCACCAGCGGCGCAAAAGCCTTTAGCCACATGCCTGGCCAGTGCGCCATGCTGTCCGTACCCGGTATTGGTGAGGCTATGTTTTCCATCGCTTCTTCCCCTACAAATACCGAATTTATGGAATTTAGCATCAAGGCCTGCGGCACCCTCACCGACCACCTGCACAGGTTGGCAATAGGTAGTCACGTAACCATCCGCGGCCCATACGGCAATATTTTCCCCATGGAAGATGCCTTTAAAGGGCGGGATTTGTTGTTTATTGCCGGAGGCATCGGCCTGGCCCCTGTGCGCAGTGCCATTAAGTATGTCTTTGATAATAGGACAAATTACGGCCATGTGGATATATTATACGGCGCACGCTCTGCTGATGACCTGGTTTATCGCCATGAAATTGAGGAAAACTGGGCCAGCCAACCCAACACCAATGTATATATAACCATAGACCGCCCCCAAGATGACTGGAGCGGCCACACTGGCTTTGTGCCGGCGTATTTTGCTGATATAGGTTTTGCTCCTGACAAAATGGCTCTGGTGTGCGGCCCACCCATTATGATAAAGCGTACGCTAGACGCACTGCTTACTGCCGGTTTTAAAAAAGACCAGGTGTATACCACTCTGGAGCTACGTATGAAATGCGGCATAGGCAAATGCGGCCGCTGCAATATAGGCCCAAAATATGTATGCAAAGACGGCCCCGTGTTCCGCTGTGATGAGCTGGATGCGTTGCCCGATGAATATTGATGGAGGTGGCATGATGCAAGAAATGGCAAATGTATATTTCGACGGCAAACACTATACCGTGCCGTCGGATTTAACCATAATGACGGCTATGGAATATGCCGGATACGCACTGATAAAGGGTTGCGGCTGCCGCCACGGCTTTTGCGGAGCCTGCGCTACTATATACCGCATTGCCGGCAAAAACGCCCTGCACTTTGTGCTGGCGTGCCAAACCCAGGTGGAGGACGGTATGCACGTGGCCACCCTGCCCTTTTTCCCATTGGATAAAAAAACCTATAATATTGGAGAAATTCGCCCCACAGACCAAGTTATGGCAGAATTTTTCCCGGAGATTTTCGCCTGTGTGGCCTGCAATTCCTGCACAAAGTCCTGCTCACGCAGCCTTAATGTGATGCAATACATCGCATATGCCAAACGAGGTGACTTGGAGCAATGCGCCCATGCTTCCTTTGATTGTGTGGCATGTGGCATATGCGCCGCCCGTTGCCCCGCCGGCATTTCCCATCCCCTGGTGGGCTTGTTGGCACGACGTCTTACCGGCAAGTACATAATGCCCGAAAGCCAGCACACCAAGGCCAGAGCGGCTGATATCGCCGAAGGTAAATTCGATGCCGCCATAGATGAGATGATGGCCAAATCCATTGATGAAATGCGAGAACTTTACAACACCAGGGATATAGAGAAATAATGCATGAGGTAAGAAATATGCGCGTTTGTGTACTTATGGGCAGCCCAAGACCCAATGGCAACACCGCCGAGCTTTGCAAGCCATTTATCCACGAATTGGAGCTTAACCAAGCCGACGTCGAATACATCCATCTTCACGGCAAAAACATTTCGCCGTGCCTTGGCTGTATGTATTGTCAGGATATTGCGGACGAATACGGCTGCATGCAACATGATGACATGCAGGATATTGTGAAAAGCATATTGTGGGCCGATATTTTAATTTGCGCAACCCCAATATACTCATGGCAAGCAACGCCACCCCTAAAGACGGTTATGGACAGGATGTTCGGGCTTAATAAATTTTATGGCGCGGCACCCAGAGAAACCATCAGCAAAACAAAGGCCATTGGGCTTATTGCAACCTGCGGCTACGAACCCGAATACGCCGCCGACCTTTTAGACGAAGCCATTAGACGCCTGTGCAAGCACTCCGATATACCATATGCGGGCATGTATGCCGTGCGTGATGGCGATGAGGATAATTTGGAGGCATTTCGCACAGAGGATGCGGTTGCCGGGTCAAAGGAATTTGCCCAAAAAATTCTGCAAAACTTTGCATAAAACAGGAGGGATAAGATGTATCTGCCCCATATGCTTGATTTTATAAAAAACGTAGAGGCTACCCGCGCCGCCAGACTTGGCACAGAACCACCCCGCATGACCGCCGAGGAAAAACAGGCCGTACTTAATGAATTTCATCCGGATTACAGCGACAACGGCTTCGACACCATAAAAATAGGCCCCAACACAGGCCAAAAGGCCCCTAAGGAGCTGTGCGAACTGCTCCACTCCCACAGCAAACTTACAGGCCTAACCCTTGACTTAACCCGCACAGACCTGGAAACCGACGTGCTTATAATTGGCGGTGGTGGTGCAGGTGCGGCGGCAGCCATAGAGGCCCACCACGCCGGTGCCAACGTTACAATAGTAACCAAATTACGCATGGGCGATGCCAACAGCATGATGGCAGAAGGCGGCGTACAGGCCGCAAATAAAGACACCGATTCGCCCCAGCAACACTATCTGGACGCCTTTGGCGGCGGCCATTTTGCCGCAAAACCTGAGCTTTTGCGCCGCCTTGTTATGGAAGGCCCCGACGCCATTCGCTGGTTGGATGACCTGGGCGTGATGTTTGACAAACACCCAGACGGCACCATGATAACCACCCCCGGCGGCGGTATTTCCCGCAAGCGCGTCCATGCCTGTGCTGATTATACCGGCGCAGAAATTATGCGTGTACTTCGTGACGAAGTGGCCGGTTTAGGCATAGATGTAATAGAATACACCGCCGCTTTGGAGCTTATTTTGGATGAATCCGGCCAAGCCGCAGGAGCCGTATTGATGAATATGCTGACGGGCCAATACCTCATCGCCCGGGCAAAAACCGTCATAATAGCCACCGGCGGTGCCGGGCGTATGCATTACCACGGCTTTCCCACCTCAAACCACTATGGTGCCACTGCCGATGGCCTGGTTATGGCCTATCGCGCCGGCGCAAATCTGTTATATCAAGACACCATCCAAATACACCCAACCGGCGTTGCCCATCCCGTGCAGCTTTTTGGTGCGCTGGTAACAGAAAAAGTGCGCTCCCTTGGAGCCATGCTTATAAATGCCGAAGGCGAGGCCTTTGTCCACCCCTTAGAAACCCGCGACGTCGCCTGTGCCGTCGTTTTGCGGGAATGTCACGCCCACAATAAAGGCATAACCACCCCATCCGGTCATGGCGTGTGGCTGGATTCACCACTTATAGACATGATACACGGCCCGGGCACCATCCAGCGCAGCATCCCAGGTATGCTCCGTATGATGCTTAATTACGATATCGACATCCGCACATCCCCAATACTTATCTACCCAACCTTCCACTACCAAAACGGCGGCATAGAAATAGAAACCGACGGATACACCGCCGCCATTCCCAATCTTTTCGTTGCCGGCGAAGCCGTAGGCGGCATACACGGCCGCAACCGCCTGATGGGCAACTCTATGCTGGACATCATCGTTTTTGGCCGCACAGCAGGCAAAAACGCCGCAAAACTAGCAAAGAGCACCGCAATAGGCCGCCCTACCATCGGCCATATTAATACTTATACAGAAAAACTAAACGAAACCGGCCTAACAACCAATATTCTCTCGCCAATCCTGTTGCCAAACTATGTGCGCAATGTAAACAAGCAAAAGTGAGCCAGCATTATGCATGGGCAACCACACAACCAAACTCTCTTTAACTATTTCTCTTTAAGGTAGGAATAAGCAAATCCAGCCGTGTGTCCTCGTCTGCTATTTTTACGGCAGGCGCAGTCACATGGCTGGATTTCTGGTTCATCCCCTTCATACCGATACGCAACCGCAAAGATGCGTATCGGTAGCAGCAACAGGTCCTAAAACAATAAGCGCGTCACAACTTCACCTTCGTTAATCTTTCCGGTTTCAACAAAACCGCACGCCGCAATAAATTTGCGCATACGCTCATTTTCGGGCACAACAGAGGTGTAAAACGATGCGGCTTCGCCAAGGGGGCGGGTTTTTACATAATCAATAATCAAGGACATTGCCGCCTTGCCAAAGCCGCGCCCCTGGAAACGCTTGTCAAACATAAAGCGAGAGAGATAATAACAGGATTCGCCATCTCCGCCAGGGTAGCTTTCTGCGCCGGTCAGTATATTTTTTTTACCGCTCAATATATAATAAATCATGGCAAAACCTACCACTTCATCGTCATTGCAGATGGCAAACATAGTAACCGGCTCACCATCGTCACCGGCAGCTAATTCCAAGTAGGCCTCCGCCAAACTTGCATGATTAGGCGCAAGAAAGTTTTTTTTGATAATCCCATACTTGCAATTTATACACATCGACATAATTATCCCATGTTATGGGTTGTAAATTTATCATTAAAGCCCTCCCAAAAAACAGGGGCAACCGCATTGGTCGCCCCTAAGAAATTATAAGGTAATTACCGTACCGCTATCGCCCTTTATGGCCTCCTCAGCTTTCTCCAAAGATGCGATAATGGCTTTTCTGCCCGCGCCGCTTGCGGCAAAGGCCATGGCAGCTTCTACCTTGGGCAACATGCTGCCTTTGGCAAAATGACCTTCTTCGATATATTTTTGCGCCTGTGGTATGGTCAACTGCTCCAAAGACTGCTCATCTGGCTTGTTAAAGTTTATTTTCACTCTGTCCACGGCGGTTAAGATGATTAGTTGGTCAGCATTTATCAGCTCCGCCATTTTCGCTGCAGAAAAATCCTTGTCAATAACAGCATCGATGCCGCTAAGACCATTTTCGACCGCCAAAACAGGCATACCGCCGCCGCCGCAGGCAATAACCATACAGCCCGCATCTGCCAGCTGTTTTATCGTGACTTTCTCCACAATATCCACAGGGGCCGGAGAAGGCACCATCCAGCGCCAACCACGCCCGGCGTCCTCGGCATATGTGTGGCCTGTTTCGGCCATAAGCTTCTGGGCCGTGGCCTCGTCATAATATGCGCCAATGGGTTTGGTGGGGTTGTCAAAAGCCGGGTCGGCTTTATCCACAACCACCTGGGTCAACACCGTTGCTACCTCTTTTTTTATGCCGCGGCGTCTAAGTTCGTTGCCCAGAGATTGCTGCAAATGAAAGCCAATATACCCCTGGCTCATAGAAGTACATTCGGCCATAGGTACCACAAACCCACCCGTATCCAGGGCCTTTTTTATTGCGCCCACCTGAGGGCCGTTACCGTGGGCTATAACCACACTGTGTCCGGCGGCCACAAGATTTACAATGGATGTGGCGGCAAGTTTTGCGTTGTCCAACTGCTCCTGTACGGTGTTACCCAAGGCGTTACCACCCAAAGCTACTACAATTGTTGACATAATATTCCTCCCATTTCGTTATTAATCCACTTGATGCACAATTTTACACTACCAAACCCAATTAGTCAACACAATTTTATCAATGACACATACACACACTCTTCGCAATTGAATTCAATGGGAAAAATTACTACAAATTCAAAAAGCCACGTGCAAAAGTTGATTTTATCACATTAACTGTTATCAAACAAATTGTATCAAATGTATTTTTTGCGAATCTGTCCAAGATGGCTAGCTGTCGCTATTTACAAATGAGATTATCTGTGATATAATTATCTTTAAATAGTGTATTTTGAAATTTTAGACAAGAGCCCTTTGTGGTTTTGTTGTTATACATATAATTTGCGGTTATATGGATCGGTAGAGCAACCAACAAATACGTCCTGCGCATCCAATAACACGTGCGCAGTGTAGGATATTTTTTCCTTTAGCCACAATGCAAATCATGTTTATTTGCATTGTGAGCAAAAAATCGAAGGAGGGTTGTAGTTTTTATTTGCTTTAAGAGATTCTTGACTTCAAAAAGGAGGAATTAAAAAGTGATGAGAAGAGTAACCACAAGGAGCTTGAATCGCCTTGTTGCGATTTTGATGACCGTTATTATGATGTCATCTTCCTTTTTCTTTGCGCCAATAGGTGTATCAGCCGAAGAAAATCCTTATTTTGCCTACGAGGCGGATTCCGAGGATGTTGTAGAGTACCCTGTAGAGCTCGAAAAAGAGGAGAACGAAGATAAGGATAAAGATTTGCCTTATCTGCAACTAGAGCTGGCTGTTTTAGTAGAGCCGGGCGACATAACTCTGGAATTTCCGGTAGAAACCTATGAAGACGTAATTGCGTTGTTGCCGGAAACAGCGGAAGTTGTGGCTAATTATGTAGAGGTTCCTGAAGCATTAGAAATTCAGTGGACTTTTGTTGCATATGCCGAAGAATTTGATGCAAGCGCAGGTGCAGAGAATGTCTTTAAGTGGACAGTTGATATTCTTGATGCGGACTTGTTTGACCCGCTGACCAACCTGTATGGCACCATTATTGTTACCAATTTTATGTTGGCACCTATGCAGCTTTCCGGCACTAATGGCACAACATTGAGCACAGTATTGTATCCGGACCGCCCACATCTTCCCGGCAGCTTTGACCTGGCTCTTAGCCGCGAAGCCGGCAACCCATATGGACCGCGTCCAAATTCGCCGGTGCAAAATGGCCGCCACATCTCTACCATACAAGATGGCGAGGTATGGTATGACGTTAACTCATTTAACACTTGGGGCGCAGTTGGCTTTGGTCACTATACCCAAAGGCTTTTCATAACCTATTCTTGGGACCAGCTTCACACACTTACAGGTGCTGCCGTAAGATTTGGTATCTTCACAGACACCGGTGTACAATGGCCAAGAAATGCGTTTATCGAGTATTCCACATGTGTAGTAGACTACACAACAGGCAATTTGATGGAAATACATAACCGTTTAGCTACTGAAGCCGTGTGGCATCGTGTCGGCCCAATTGGGGTAGACTTTAATGGCAACGATAACAGAACTTTAGCGGCAGACAGAGGCGGCGCACCACAAAACATGATTTGGACATTTAACGAAGTTTACAACGTTGCTGTGTTTGATCAACCAATCCAAGCAAGACACGTACGTATCAGCATCGAACGTGCAACAAACAACGCTGTTACCGTAAACAACCCCGGTGTTGGCATACATTGCTTTATGGTATTCGGATACACTGATGCGTTGCAATCAGACGTAGAGTGGTTCCAATCCGTATACGGAAACCTGCAAGAACTTAGAGATAACGTGGCACTTCCAACAACGGCTCCCGGCGGAAGCACGCTTACATTCGCTTCCTCTAATCCTGCTGTTTTTAGCAATACTGGCGTAGTAAACAGGCCGGCAATCGGCCAACCAAGTGCCAGCGGCACGCTTACAGTCACCGCTACTCTTGGCGCAAGAAGCGAAGCATTTGTGGTTCCATGGACAGTTGACGCTGCAAAAACAGACGCCGAAGTAGTGGCGGCTGATTTGGCCAGAATAGAGCTCGAAGTCGGACGCGGTATGCTTGACATAGTGCTTCCAACTCTTGGTGTAGAAGGTTCTGTATTCACTTGGTCAACAAACGGCTCGCCTTACCTTAGCGACGCTGGCGTTGTTACTCGTCCTCCTGTTGGCGCGGCAGACGCGGTGGTTCCTTTAACCGCTACGGCAACATACAACGGCGTAACATCTACAAGAGTTTTCAACATAACCGTGGCCGCCCTTCTTCCTGCGCCGCATATGGTTGAGGCAAGAATTCTCAATGCCGCCCATGGTGCTAATCAATTGATCGAGATTCATTGGTCTACACCTCATGGCCAGTTTGACATGGCCGGCAACCAGCCGCGTACAGGATACGGCTTCTTTAACTCCGGACACAACCATCCCGACAACATGGTCGGAGCTGGCGGAAGCTTCAGCTTTGTGGGCCGTACCGCTGCGGTGTTTAATGCGGCTAGAGCTAACTTCCAGGTGCTTCTTGACGGAGCACCCATCGCTCTTACAGGCAACGTAGACTATTGGAACCTGTCTTATTACCGCCTACGCGGCACAAGAACAGACCAGCATTACACAACTCTCAGAGTTGCTTCAACCATACTTACCCCTGCGGTGTTAGCACGCCTGGAATCCGGCGAAAGCACACTGGAAGTAAGAGTGCTCGGAAACAGCATTACAGCGGCAAGCGGACAAATTGTCCAAGAACAAACCATCACCGCTATCTGGAGACCATACTGGGTTCAACAGCTTCGCGCACCTATCTCGAACATACTTGTAAGAGGCAGCGAATACGTGGCTTGGGAATCCTTAGTCGAAGCGGCTCGTCAAATGGACGTGGCTCTTTCTGCTATGCCGGCAGCGGTTGTTGCTGACCTTGCTTCTGTTGCCACTGCAAATCTGTTTGGTGTTGGCGAACATACATACAACAACCCTGGCCAAAGAAACCCGGATGCCAACTGGACGCGTGCAGAAGGCCTGGGCGGCAATAACTTTGCCGCAGGTTCTTCCAACATATGGCGTCATCAATACAACCCTCAACCGTTTTATCCGGAAACCTATACCACACTGTATGCTGTTGACCAAATTTTCATACACGAAATGTTCCATGGCGTGCACAACGCATTTAACCGTGTATTTGGTACAGCACACCCATTGCGCCAGGAAGTCGAAGAGTCCTACAGGCTTGCCAGAAGCGTAGCGAATGGCGGAAGAAACGGCTGGGATGCGTATGTAATCAACCCCGCCGGACCTTCCGAGTACTGGGCAACACTGCCAACAGTATGGTTTAATGCAAACCGCAACTTTACCCGTTGTGATTTCTATATCCTAGACCGTAAAGGCTATGACTTCTTTGCAAAGTTGTTGCCGCATGATTTGATGATATCCGACGCGTGGATAGTTGAAGAATATCGTCTGGCAAGACCATGGGGCGGACTTACTGCTGACGCAACACCTTTTGGCGATGACCGTCTTGTCGTAAGACCAATTACAGGCGTAGGCGAACTTGAGTCTATCGCCGTGCCTTTTGGTACAGCACTTAGTGCTATAGATCTACCGGAGTGGGCAAATGTATACTTTACTAATTTCGAGAGACCAGACGGAACCGTTTTAGCTGGCGATGCCGCTGGTTTCACAGGTCTGCCTGTAACATGGGATCTGTCTGAACTTAACCTAGGCAGACCGGGAACTTACACTCTTGTAGGTACAATTGGTAGGGTTAACCCAACCGATGTATTCCCAAATCCACAAAACTTAACCGCAACTATTGAAATCATCGTAGAAACCCCAATTTTCACACTTGATTACGATATCGTCACAATAACCGATACCAATCTCACCCACACCATTGCTATAGATGGAACAGCCACGGGCAACATCACCCTTACCCATAATCTACCAGCCGGAGTTACTGCCACACTAACAGGCGAAACCATAGTTGTTACAGGCGCCCGTCCGGCGCATGGTCAGCCTCCTATTACAGGCGCATTTAGTGTAACAGCAGCCCGCATTGCCGCAACAGCAACACTCGAGGTAATCGTCAACCTTACGCCACTACCCCCCACACCCCCACCTACCGGCTTCGGCCCTATTACCCCACCTACCGGTCAAGTAACCCCACCTGACACTGATGACGACACCGACGTTGACACCGACACCGATGTAGACCAAGACACCGACCAAGACGACTACGCAACAGACGAATATCTCTTCACCGACGTATCCTCCACAGACTGGTTCTACACCTATGTTAA
>WQVZ01000014.1 GCA_009785595.1 Defluviitaleaceae bacterium
ACTGACCATTGTATGAAAGTGCCGTAGACGGCTTGATAAGGCTCGAACCCCGTAACAAAGGAAACAACAGAGGATACAAAGTCTATCAACCTAAAAAACACGGGTGTGTTGCCGTGTGCCACATCCGGGTTGTAAGCCAAAACACCAATAAGCATAAACACAAAGGCCACACCAACCACGGCCGCGGCGGATATAAGTGTGTGTTTGTTTATAAAAACAAGGCGCAGCAAGCCCAGCACAAAAAACACCCGGATGAACATAACAAAAGGCACAAGAACAAACACCGTGCCGCTTATTACGCCCGCAGCAAGACTCCATGCCAAAAACGTGCCCACCGTAAGCAAAAACAATGTGTCCATACCGGTGGGCCTCCTTCTTCCGGTTGCGTCGTCCGCGTTCTTGTACGACACCCAGTCATATGAGGGCGGCCGGGGCACCCTGTCTTTTGAAAACGAAAACAGCGTGTTCCTCACGGTCTTTCTTGCCTGGGGAGTCTTGTTGTTCGAAGGCACCTCAAAAAGCGTGTCGTCCCTAAACAAAGGCATAATGTCATCCCGTGCAGATTCATTTTTCTTATCATCATTTCCCACAAGCATCCCCCTCCTATAGTTTGGTCTTAAAATCTATACAATGCACACCCATTTCATTAAGGCGCGCTATCTTTGTCAAGTCATCCCCCGCAGGGTTGTTAAAGTAAAAAATTATCACATTATTGCCAAAAAGGCACAGGGACTGGGCGGCCGCCAAAACCTGGTCATTTATATTTTGTGTCAAGACGATAAGGTTTTCCGCGTCCACCTGCATTTTGGCATAATTAGCAAAATACGTGCCAAAGTCCTCAAAATTGCCAAAGGTTATCCCAGAAGCGACAGTAAACAAATACTCAAAATTGCCGGTAATGCCCGGGCTTTGCTGGTCATCACTGCCCATATAATGCAAGGAGCAAAGCTGCTGCCGGCGCAAACAATAAGCCAGGGTAGATACACAACCCTCCATAACGGCATCCTCCAAGGCCAATGCTGCCTCGGCATCGCCTGGCACCAGCGAATTATCCACCACCACTGCCGTAGAATTGCGCCGGGTGTGCTGATAATTTTTGCTTATAAGCTCATTTTTCTTTGCGCTGGCCTTCCAGTGTATTTTTTTGTAGCCGTCTGTGGGCTGATATTTGCGCAGGTCAGATATTACCGCATAATCCTCCTGAGCCATAAGATTCTTCACATTTTCCATGCCGCTTTCGGCGGTAGAAAGAGGCAGTGGCGACATATCCAACACCCGGGGCCGCACCATAAGAGTCAGGGTTTTGTCGTGCTTTTGCTCAAACCTAAACAGCCCCAAAAAATCATACATCACAATATTGAGCACACCAATCTCGTAATTACCCCTGTATCTGGCAGAGACATTAAAAACAATCTCGTGGCTTTTGTATGGCAATATGGCAAAATACTGATCCACAAAATCCGTCACAACAGCAAAAGAATTGGCCCTAAACCGCACACGCACCGACGCGCAGGGCAAAAAGCTGTTGTTGCGCACATTAAACACATATTGCACCATCTCGTTCTTGATGATATTGTTTTGGGTTAGCTGCTCTTCCACGGTAAACTGTCGGCGTGACACCAGCGTAAGGGCCAAAGACACCAATGGCAGGGCCAAAACCGCATAAAAAGCCATGTATGTAATGCCGTCCTCATGCAAATATATCAACAGCCCCAAAACTACCACAACAGCCAGGTATGTTAAGCGATTTTTTAGCATCTTTCCTCCATTTGTAACGGGCAGTGGTTTTCGTAGGTATGGCGCATTCCACTGTCCGGTTATTTGCCACTGCGAGAAGCCCTATTGCTGGATATATGTATATTCCACGCTCGAGGCAGTCCGGTAAGGGTGATACGTCATCTGGATTGCTTCACTCTCTGACTATCCGCAAATCCAAATATCCTTGGGTTCGCAATGACGAATAGCGGCGTACTCGCGTTGTCGCAGGGGGCGGCATTTTGCCGCCCGATTTCGGGGCGATTGCCGTTATCCCCCTACATTATCGTAGGGGCGACCTGTGGTCGTCCACTTTACTACAACGGCGCACGCACGGCCTTTAGGCAATCCTCCACAACGTCCCTGCTACTAAGTCGCTTTAACCGCGCCTCCTGTTTAAGCACCAGACGATGCTCCATCACAGGCACGGCCATTTTTATTACGTCATCTGGTATAACATAATCACGCTGATTATACAACGCCCAGGCCTGGCTGGCCCGATACAGACACAAAGACGCCCGAGGACTGGCCCCCAGGGTTACGTTGTCACTTTCCCGGGTGGCCCGGGCAATATTAACTATATATGTATTTATTTTCTCATCCACATGTATTTTTGTTACCATTTCCTGGGCCTGTACAAGCTGGGCGGCATCCGCCGCGGGTTGCAGGCTTTTAAGGGGGTTGTCCTCCTTAAAGCGGGTAAGCATACGGCTTTCCTCCGCGGCACCCGGATATCCCAAAGATATACGCATAAAGAAGCGATCCAACTGGGCTTCTGGCAGGGGATATGTACCCAGATATTCGATGGGGTTTTGGGTGGCAAAAACAATAAAGGGCCGTGGCACCATATATGTTTTGCCGTCCACCGTCACCTGGTTTTCCTCCATAACCTCCAGCAGGCTGGACTGGGTCTTTGGCGATGTGCGGTTTATCTCGTCCGCCAGGATAATTTGGGACATTATGGCCCCCTGGTGATATTCAAATTCCCCGGTTTTTTGGTTATACATAGAAAAGCCCGTAATGTCTGAGGGCAAAATATCCGGCGTAAATTGTATGCGCCGAAAAGAGCAATCAAAAGACTTTGCCATGGCGGCCACAAGGCTGGTTTTGCCCACCCCTGGCATGTCCTCTATCAGCACATGGCCCGCGCACAAAAAGGAGCACAGTGCCAGCTCAATGGCCTCCCGCTTGCCAATAATCACCCGCTCTACATTCTCGATAACACTGTTTAGCATGTTGTTTACTTGTTCTGACATGGACATTCTCCTTCTCTAAAGTATTTAAATGACAGCGCACCAACAGGGATAAAATATATACACCAAAACGCCAATATCGCTGTGCCGACAAGGTCTGCGCCCTGCATATCGGCAAATACACCTAATATGGGCATAACAAAGCATGTCACCGCAAAGACCCCGTGTATCATTAGCAGATATTTTAACGCCTTATCCGCTTTCGATTTTACATCTATGGTCATGCCCGCAAAAAACGTAGACAAAGACATTAGGCCGTACCCAAGAAGATTAAGGTTAAAAAACCACCCGAAAGCCGAGTAATCAAGCAGTGCCGCCGCCTGTTCGGTTAAGTTTTCGTTTCGCAATGTGGTTATCTGTGTAAAATACACCAGCAAAATAAACACCGCATACATACCAGCAAACATCATGGACACATTGCCCGCGGTTTTGGTTTCAGGCTTTCCCTTGGCTGCAAAAGCGCACACCATGGGCACAAAGCTGTAGGCAATAAACATACTGGCTAAATAGCTGCCAAACGTAAAGCCAAACAACAGACACACAGCAAAGCCGGCCACCGCGCAGACGTTAATGATAGAGCTGTATATTCCGATTTTTCTGTTCACTATCAAATCCTCCTCGCTTCGCCCATCAGCTATTGTCATCCCGAACTTGATCCGGGATCCCTCGCAGCATTGCAATGCGTCATCGTAGGGGCGACCTGTGGTCGCCCGGTATATCCCGCCGCCCAGCTTTGGCAATAACCATGCAAAACAAAGATGCTACGCCGAATGTCGTGCCTATGACAAACACCATACCCGATTCTATTGGCATAATAGTTTTAGTCATAGTGTTTTGTGGATTATTAACATCAACCAACATCACGCTTGAAGAAGTTGGCCAGACGCGTCCGCATCTCATAATATCTGTAAAACGAGGTCTGTGACAACTCTCATAAGGCACTACGTAAAGTTGACCACTAACTTCAATTTCGATCATAGGGAACATTGAGCGAATATGGTCACCGTAGCCCTGCACCTCAACAAAATTACGCCTTATGTAGGCATCTCTTGCCATAAGAGGTGCAGCAAATACTATGATGATCACCGCCAAAACCCCAAATATAATAGCCCGCCCCTTAGCCGCTGCAAAATCCGCCGTCCAAGGTGTGCGTGATAATGGTTCAACAGGTTGCCATGTCATATTAATATACACCTCCGTGACCTTGTGGATGGCGATGGAACACCACCCCTACGATATTTCGTTCCGATGACCAGGCCAATATATTGTCATCCCGGACTTGATCCGGGATCCCCCGTAAAATTGCGGGGCGGGGCCCGTAATGACGTACTTTGTGCTGGCGTTACTACTTTGTGCGATGAAGCCAAAAGAGGACGAGGTTATATAAAGAAATTATGCCGAATACCGCTGCTATGACAAATACTATGTGTGTAGTCATTGTCAATGCCGCCCTGGCATCTATAGCTGCAAAAATGTAATAGGGGTAGGTGCAACAACACCATATTTGCAGTAATGGAAAAGCATTGGCATCCCACGGTAGCCATACTGGATAATATGCATCCCAGGCCAGCCAAAGCACAAGGGTGGCCAGTAGTAGGACGAGCCCAAAAACTGCAAAGCAGACTGCCCGCTTCCCCGCCGTACCGGGATTGGCCGACCAGGGTTCATGTCTGAGAACTTCTATGGCACCATACATATCCCACACCTCCGTAATATGCTCTTGTTTTGTAGACGGACTGCCGTCCACTCCTCATGGTATTCGCCACGTAATGATGTGCTTCGTAGGGGCGACCTGTAGTCGCCTGGCTAAATGCCTACATCCCCAACTTCTCAAGGGCATATTCCGCACGCCTCACGCTCTCCTTTTTACCCAACACAACCAGCAAATCACTGGCCCCGCCGGGGGTGGCGGGCTTGCCGGATAGGGCACAGCGCATGGGCCACAGCACTTGGCTGCTCTTTAAACCCGCTTCTGCCGCAAATTCCGTCATCAGTTTATATAAATTTTCGCCTGTCCACAAGTCTTCCGGGTGAGCCGCCAGCACCGGTGCTATCTTAGCCAAAACATCCGCGGCCACATCGGCATCGCTTTTGGATTTTTTGTGCACAAACAGCTCTGTGTCATATTCCGGCAGGGTGTCGATAAAATCCAGGGCCTCCGATATTTCATCCAGGGCCGATATGCGGCTTTGCACCAGTTTTGCCAAAGTCATCGGGTCACAGCCGGGCCTTTTTACGGCTTTGGTCACATGGTCTGCCGCCAGGGCATAAAATCTATCAAAATCCATGGCTTTAAGATACTCTCCGTTAACCCACCGCAATTTATTAATATCAAAAGCCGATGGGGACTTGCTTATGCCTTCTATGCTAAAAATTTCGCAAAGCTCCGCCAGGGTGTAAATCTCCCGGTTGTCCGGCGGGCTCCAGCCCAACAGAGCAATATAATTTACAATGGCCTCGGGCAAAAACCCCTGGGCCAGCAAATCTTCAAAAGACGCATCGCCTCGGCGTTTTGACAGCTTGCCGCCGGTTTGGTTAAGTATCAGCGGCAGATGCACATATGTGGGTATATCCCAACCCAACGCCTGATACAGCAGGTTGTATTTTGGCGTGCTGCTTAAATATTCACTGCCCCGCATAACATGGCTGATGGCCATAAGATGGTCGTCAATGACATTAGCAAAATTATATGTGGGCATCCCATCGGATTTTATTAGCACTTGATCTTCAAGCTCGGCATTGTCTACGGTAATTTCGCCGTAAACCTCGTCCCTAAAGGTGGTTGTGCCGGGGGGTATAAGCTGGCGCACAACATAAGGCACGCCTGCCGTCAGGTTTTTTTCGACTATATCATGAGCCAAGTCAGCACAACGGCGGTCATAACCATCCAAACCCTCCAGCCGCTCTTTATCGCAAAAACAATAATACGCGCTGCCCCGGCGGATAAGCTCTTTTGCATGGTCCATATATCCGCTTTTACGCTGGCTTTGCACATATGGACCATAATCGCCGCCCATATGGGGGCCTTCGTCAAAGGTAATGCCCGCAATATCCAACGTCTCGTAAATTTTGTCCAATGCATCATCCACAAGACGTCCCTGGTCGGTGTCTTCTATGCGCAACACAAGGGTGCCGCCCATTTTGCGGGCCAGCAGGTATTTAAACAAGGCCGTGCGCAGGTTGCCCAAATGCATATATCCTGTGGGTGATGGTGCAAAGCGTGTTCTCATAAAATCATTCCTCTCTTGCGTTATTTGGGCGACCACAGGTCGCCCCTACGCTATCGTGAAGGCCGTATCATGCGTCATCGTAGGGGCGGCATTTTGCCGCCCGGCATATCCCACCGCCACCCGGCTTTGGCGACAACCCCGCAATACAACGATGCCGCGGCAAATAACCCGGCTATGATAAATATCATGCCGCTGGTCGGAAAAAAGCGTGGCAAGATGATGACATTTTGTGGGTCATTGACATCGACCAACATTCCCACAAAGAGATAAGCCGAACCGCCGGGAAATGCAGCATGAGCACCACGAAAAATTTGATCGGAAAGACGGAATGTGTAGGTCTGGCCGTCTACCCAGTAATTAACATGATTTCTAGAAGACCACACTAAGCCATAGGTGTGCTCAAAGCGGGTGTTGCCTATCACGACTAATGACAGCAAAACCACTGCCAAAACCCCAAATATAATAGCCCTGCCCTTAGCCGCCGCAAAATCAGCAGTCCAAGGCGTGCGCGATAATGGTTCAACAGGTCGCCACGTCATAAATATACACCTCCGTGGTTTTGCGGGCGGATATGGAATACGCCCCTACGATACTTACTGCGGAATCGCGGGTCGGGGCCAGCAATGACGTAATTCTCTGTTTGGGCGGGCGAATTGCCATCTGCCATTACGCGCCAAAATCCGTGCAGCACCGCATAATCAACACCTCTACCCCCAGCACATCACCTATTCCGCCGCTTTTTATGGCATAATCCGTCTCCAGACAGGCTTCCAGGGCGTCTATCATGGCCTTTTGGGGGAAGTTACGCCCGGTGGCCACAAATTCCTGCACAGCAAAGGGGTGCAGGGCCAGCTTGGATGCTATGTCTTTTTGATTCATGTTAGGCGCTAGGGCGGCGCATTGCAGACTGTATCTAAATTGGCGGGCTATCATGGACAGCACCATAAGGGGGCTTTCTTTTAAGGCAATAAGGTTGCCGTACAGGGCAAACGACCTGGCCGCGTCGCGATCGCAAATGGCTTTCATTAGGTCAAAAATCTTGGCTTCAAGGGATTTTGTACACAGGGTATCCACATGGGCGGCGGTAATTTCGGCATCAACACCGGCGTGGGCCACAAGTTTTTCCATTTCGTTGTACAGCAACTGCATATCTCCCGAAACCGTGCGCAACAGATGCATCGCCGTGCTGCGAGCCATCTTTTTGCCACGGGCCCCGCAAAACTTCACCGCCCAGTCGGCCAAATCCGCCTCCCGCGGCGTTTTGGCTTCCATGGCCAGGCCATGTTCGGCTATGCGCTTATACAGCCGCCCGCGCTTGTCTACTTCGGCCTCAACAAACAGCATAATTGTGCTGTCGGGTATGTCCTTGATAAAGTCCGCCAGGGCTGTTGCATCCTCACTGCGCCCGGTGGCAAACAAGCCGGAGCCCGTAACCACTACCAGGCGATGCTCCGCCAAAAAAGGCAGAGTTTCGGCGGCATCCATAATGGCGGCGGCGGGGATTTTTCCATCAAAGACCTCCATGTTCATATCTCGGGCATCTTCGGCCAGCACCGCCGACACAAGGCTACGCCGCCAGTGGCTGGTAAGATAGGGTTCTTCGCCAAAAAACAGGTACGCCTGGGCGAAGCTCTTATTTTTTATATGATTGTTTAATTCTTTCATAGCGACTCAACCTCTTGTGAGCATTATAGCAGATTGTAACGACCGGCGCAACTTATTGTCCCGCCATGGTACGAATTTCCATGCTTTGGCCGCTGGTGCGCACCAATATTGCACCTCTTTCGGCGGTGACGTGATATGTTACGCCGTGGTCGTAAAGTCGGCGGGTGACAGAGGGATGCGGATGGTGAAACATATTGTTGCGCCCGGCAGAAATTATGGCTTTTTGGGGATTAACCGCCTCTAAAAAAGCCTGGGTTGTGGATGTGCGCGAGCCATGGTGGGCCACCTGGAGAATATCTGCCGATAAATTGCCCCTGGTTGCTAAATAACTTTCCGCGGCGGCCTCAATATCTCCGGTAAATAATATGGAATGGCCGCCGTGTACCATGCGCAACACCATGGAAGAGTCATTTTCGCCTGACGCAAGCCGGGCGCCATAAGGAAACAGCACATACAGCCGGGCATCGTAAAATTCTATTACATCCCCGGCGGTGACATAGGTGACAGTCGCGCCGGATAATTCTGCCGCGTAAAGTAGCATGTCATACATATAATAATCCGGCTGGCTGTTGGCCCTGGCTAATATCAAATGGTCTATGCGTCCGGCAAACAGGGCTTCGGCTATGCCAAGGGAGTGGTCGCGGTGGTTGTGGGTGACAATGGCCGTAGCTTGGCCTATGCCGCGATAATTCAAATAAGGCATCACCACAAAACTACCCATATTTTCGCCAACATCGCGGCCAAAAACACCGCCGCCGTCAATAATAAGCCCGCTGCGGCCGCGGGAAATTACGGCGGATTCGCCTTGACCAACGTATAGGAAAGTAGTGTTGATGTAAGGGCTTGCGGCGCCGATAATAAACGAAGTGACAAAAGCCAAGACAAATCCCGCAAAAATGTAGGGGCGGCATTTTGACGCCCAAGTATGGCCTGTGTTAAAAGTGTGTATGAAAAATACAATGGCGGCGGTCATCATAACCATAGCAAATAAGCCCGGCCGCCCAGTGAGGATTGTTGAGAAAGGCAGACGCAGGGAGGTGTTTATCACAAAGTTATAAACAGTCAGCAAAATCCATATGGGAAAACCCAGGATGGTAGCCGCAAACATGCCAATGCCGCCGAAAATGCCCACGATAGCCATAAGAAAACCCAGAACAATAACAAAAAACACACTGGGCATAAGCAGAAAGTTAACCGGGGGCGACAGGGGCGAAAATTCAAAGAAGATATAGCTGTTGACGGGTATGTATGCCATATTGGCGGCTATGGTGCCTGCCAGATATTTTTTTACATACCAGTTTTCTAAAAACGGCCGCGAACGTGGCCAGCGGGCCGCCAGCATGTCCAATGCCTTTTGGGTGGGCGTTGTGGCAAAAACAAGGGCGGCCACCACGGAGAACGAATAGATAAAACCGGGGTCGAAAAGAAACAGAGGCTGATATAGCAGCAGAATTATGGCCGCAATGGACATGGATGTAGGGGTGTCGTTTTCGTAGCCCAACAGGCCGGAGGCTATAAGAGCAATGCCCATGATAGATGCCCGTACCGTAGCCACGCCGGCACCGGTAAGTATGGCAAAAGCAATGATAAAAAGTATGGTGATGAGGGAGCGTTTTTTAAGACCCATGCCGAAAAATTTTAGGCTGCGCTCCACAAAAGCCACCAGCACCGCCACATGCAGGCCGGATACCACCAAAATATGGAACATACCAACGGCACGATAGGCATCTCGCACATCACTGTCCAAACCGCTTCTATCGCCGACAATCATGGCTTTCATTATGCCGGCCATTTCCGGTGGCAGCACCTGGTCAAAAACATCTGCCAGATGCATACCAAAATTGCGTATATGTAGGGATAATGTAAGATTTACCTCATAAGCACGCACGCTTTCGGCAAAAATTTTATAATCTATGCCCCGGCTGCGCAAAAACTGAAATTCGTTAAAACCACCGGGGTTGCGCACACCATCCAAGGGCAGCAAGTATCCCGACACTACAACACGCTGGCCCAGTGCGGCTTCTTCACCTTCGGGCAAAAAGGCCATAACACCCACCGCAGCATAATGCACATCAGCCGCTGGGCCTATGCGGAAAGTGGAGGTATGCAGGGCCACCCGCTGGCGGCCTGTGCGGGTTAGGGATATATCCTGCACAACACCCTCTATGCGGACAAAACCATGGCGTTCGGCTACTTCTTCCAATGTCGCATCACGTGGTGCCAGAGCGGACACAACAAAAAACGCCCCCAATAGTGCAAAGGCAGGAAAAATAAGGGCGATTTTGCGTTTATATGCGAAAAAATAGGTAATTGCCAAGGCGCAGACAAGCAGGGCGAAAATTAGCAAATGCTCATACAAGCTAAAATACCGCCCAAAGACGATGCCGCCCACAAGAAAAACGACAGCCCCAACCATTGGTCTTGCCATAGCCACCTCCGGGTCCGATGGAATCAGTTTGCTGGTAGTTGAAGAGAATGTTTATAATATACCAAATGCTAAACATATCAGCAAAATAAGCACCAAAACACCCCATACTTATCAATCAATTCAAATTGGCATTCTGCATATCCGCATGGTTCTTCCAGTGCAGACCAAATCATAGCTCCATCTTTAAGAACATTATATGCCTTTTGTATTGCTGCCTCCTGCCCTTTTTCAAAATGAAAGCAAAATTCCATTGTCATGCTGAAAGCTTTATTTTTGCTCCACTCAGTAAATGCTATTATCTGCCCAAACGCTTCCATTTCGGCATGTGCGACGCTATTATCGGGATTTCGGTGGTCACACAATATTTTACCGTCAAATGCTTCCTGATAAAATTTTATGGCTTCATCACAATTTGTAATATAGAGTTGAAACATAACTCTTTTTAACATTGCAGTTCCTCCGCAAACTTTTAAACACTGGCAGCAGGTGCGCGCCATAAAGGACACAGCCAGTATACCACCAAAATATGAACAATACAATAACTACCAACTGGCTATGCTGCCATCACACCTGGATTCCGTACCGCCGCACAGCACGCCGGTTTTTGGGTCGCGCCATATAATTTGTCCGCGGCCAAAGCTGCCGGATTCCGGGGGGATTTGGATGCGGTGACCAAGGTCTATAAGTTCTTGGGCGACATGTATCGGGAAAGAATGTTCCACGTGGAACATTTTGTCGGATATCCACTGCCAGCGCGGTGCATCCAGGGCGGCCTGGGGGTTGTGGCCAAAGTCCAATGTGTTCATGATAACTTGCAGATGACCCTGGGGCTGCATATAACCGCCCATTACACCAAAGGGGCCGATGGCGGTGCTGTTTTTGGTGAGAAAACCCGGGATGATGGTGTGATAGCTGCGTTTGCCGCCGGCCAGCGCGTTGGCATGGGCAGGGTTAAGGCTAAAGTCCGCGCCGCGGTTTTGCAGGGCAATGCCTGTTCCGGGGACAACAATGCCGGAGCCAAAGCCCATGTAATTGCTTTGGATAAAGGACACCATATTGCCGTGGCCGTCAGCGGTGGCTAGGTATACCGTGCCGCCGGTGCTTGGGCTTATAGGGGTGGGCTCCAAGGCGGTTGCGCCTATCCTACCGCGCAACATAGCGGCGTATTCTTCACTTAAAAACTTTTTGGTGGGAATTTTCATATGGTCTGGATCGGTGATAAATTCTTTGCCGGCGGTAAAGGCCAGTTTCATGGCCTCGAAAGCCTTGTGATATGTAGCGGGGCTGTCCTTTTCGGTGAAATTATAGTCTTTTAGGATGTTTAGCGCGATAAGCGCAACCAAGCCCTGGCCGTTGGGGGGCAGCTCCCACACATCGTATCCGCGGTAATTGACGGATATGGGGCTGACCCATTGGGGCTGGAAACTTTCCAGGTCTGATTTGGTCAAAAATCCACCTGTTTTGGCAGAATACGAGGCAATTTCATCAGCCAAGCGGCCGCGGTAAAAACTTTCCGCGCCGGTTTCGCCTATTTCTGACAAGGTGTTTGCGTGGTGGGAAGATGACCATATTTCGCCAGCCTGTGGCGTGCGGTCGTCTGGGGCAAACACATCAAACCACGGGGCAAATTCCGGCCCGTTAAGGCGTTTGTATGCGGCATATGCCCGTTGCCAGCCCTTGGCCACTGTTGGTGCAATGGGATGGCCGTTTTTTGCGTAATTTATGGCGGGGGCCAGGCATTGGGCCAGTGTCAGCGCACCAAAGCGGGCGGAAAGGGCCGCCCAGGCCGCAGGGGCACCGGGGACAGTTACGGGTGTCCAGCCCATTTTTGGCATATCACCATGACCCAGGGCGCGTACCGCATCTATATTGATGCTTTGGGGCGCCGGGCCGGAGCTGTTAAGACCAAACATTTCGTTTTTCATCCACACAATGGCAAAGGCGTCGCCGCCAATGCCGTTGGATGTGGGTTCTACCACCGTAAGACAGGCCGCGGTGGCAATGGCAGCATCTACAGCGTTGCCGCCTGCCTGCAACATGGCCAGTCCGGCTTGGGCTGCCAGGGGGTGGGATGTAGCCACCATGCCATTTTGGGCATAGTGTGGCACGCGGGTTGTGGGATAAGGGTTGTGGGTCGGGTTGAAATTCATAGGGGTTCTCCTTTCGCGCGTGTAGTAAATGCCGCCGCTACAGTAATTTTAGGTGAATTATAGGGGATCTTTTGGGTGGTGTTGCGGAAAATTCATATGCAGACAGCACCAAAATTTCTGCGGCGGCAAAATGGGTTTGGTTGTGACAGTGCAATTGGGCAAGGGGCTGGCCTTTTTCGGTGTATTCGCCGGGCTTGACATGAAAAATTATGCCATTAGTAAGCATATTGGCAGCTATGCCGCATTTTTCACCATCCATTGCGCTAACATAGCCCGATTGAGGCGAAAGCACACAGTGAGCCGGAGTTTTGCCGGACAGACTTGCATTGCGCACATAATCCACATCGCCCCCTTGGGCTGCCACCATCTCCAGAAATTTATTGTAGGCCGCGCCGGTGGTGATGGCGGCTTTTGCCAGGGCTTTGCATTCCTCAATGCTGCCTTTATCACCAAGAAACAACATATGCGCCGATAATTCTATAGAAAGCTCCACCAAATCTGGGTCGCCATGACCTTTTAACACTTCTATGGTCTCGGCAACTTCTACCCATTTACCCACACAACGGCCAAGTGGTGCATCCATTGCGGACACCATGGCGGCCATATTTTTGCCGCAGTCGCGACCAATTTCTATCATTATCTTGGCTAATTGGCGTGCTTGGGCCGGGGTTTTCATAAACGCGCCGGAGCCTGCCTTAACGTCCAGCAAAATAGAATCGGCGCCGGAGGCAATTTTCTTGCTCATAATACTGGCGGCGATGAGGGGCATACTGTCCACGGTGGCGGTGGCATCTCGCAGAGCATATATTTTTTTGTCGGCGGGAGCCAGAGTGGTACTTTGCCCGGCTATGCAAATGCCTATTTTGTTGACTTGGCGGATAAAGTCCGGCGGTGTGATATTCGTGGAGAAGCCGGGTATGGACTCCAGCTTATCAATAGTACCACCAGTGTGGCCCAAAGAGCGGCCGGACATTTTTGCCACGGCAAGACCCGCGGCGGCAACCATTGGGCCGACAATAAGGGTGAGCTTATCCCCTACGCCGCCGGTAGAGTGTTTGTCTACTACGGGCAGGCCGATGGCGGAAAGGTTGGCGATTTCGCCGGAATTTGCCATAGCCATGGTTAGGGCGGCGGTTTCCCGGCGATTAAGACCGTTTAGACAAATGGCCATCAAAAGGGCGGCCATGGGGCCGTCGCCTATTGTGCCGTGGGTGTAGCCGTCCACGGCAAAGGCTATTTCGGCGGCTGTCAGTGCGCGGCCCTGCTTCTTTTTGTTGATGATGTCAAAAATACGCATACACACCTCGAAGCCTGTCTTTCAGGATTTTTTTTCGCTAAATCTATGGGGCAACAGGTCGTTTAGACTAAATTTACGCCACTTGTCGGCACTTTCTGCCACAATTACAATAAAATCTTCACCACAAAACTCTGCCAGGGCCTGCCTGCACACACCGCAGGGAAAGCAGCTGTCTATCAAAGCATCACCGGGGCCGCCCACAACAGCAATGGCGGTGAAGCTTGTAATGCCCTGGGATACGGCCTTAAAAATGGCGGTGCGTTCGGCACAGCAGGTGGCGGTGTGGCCGCTTATTTCTATATTGCAGCCGGTGAAAGTGTCACCGTTTTGTGCGAGCAGGGCTGCGCCCACCTTGAAGCCGGAATACGGAGAATAAGAGCTCCGGCGGGCGGCGATGGCTTCTTCTATTAGCGTTTTAAGTATCGACGCGTCCATGGCAAATTCTCCTTTTCTACTCTAAATATAGTTTTTTAAGCTTGGTTATGTCTTCTTTGGTTATGCCCAGGGCTTGCTCTATATATGTTTCAAAGCTGCCGTACTCTGCATTAATAGCGGCAAAGGCGGCGGCCAGGTATTCTGGCTTAACATTATACAAAATAACCATGGCGGCCAGTTGTTCGTCATTTAGACCTTTTGCCCGGTAGCCTTCCATGGCGGCGGCATTGGCCTCTTTGCGCTCCTCGTTGGTTTTTAAATAGTCCGCATAAATATCCTCGTCAACAACACCCAGTATGCGCAAAAGCAGGGCGGCGGCAAAGCCGGTTCTGTCTTTGCCGTGGGCGCAATGAAACAGGATGGCACCGGTTTCGTTTGCCAGGCAGGCCCGAACAAAGTCCCTATAGCCCTTTATAGCGGAAGAGAGCGTTATATATCCATGGTAAAATGCCAGCATTTCGTCGTCCATGCGATGGGGGACCAGTCCGTCAAGCCATTCGTTGGGGCCCAGGGCGCGTCTGCTGTGGTTGTCCGCCATTACGTCTATGTTAAGATATACCACACTGTCAACTGCATCTGTTGGGGTTATTTCTGTCTCCCATGGTCTGCGGAGGTCTATAATTTGCGCCAGGCCGTGGTTTTTTAGGCGTGCGATGTCTTCGGTGGTCAGCTCCGTGGGCACACCGCTGCGCAATAGTCTGCCCATGCGCAGTTTTTTGCCGCATGTGGTGGTGTGGCCGCCAAGGTCTCTGAAATTTATCAGCTTGCTCATCAATAGGCACCTCCCTGTAATTAACAGTATAAGCTCTTGGCGCATAATAATCAAGTAAAAGCGGACGGCAAAACCGGCTTGCAAATATAGTGAAAATGTTTTATAATTAGTCCCAAAGAAAACTGACGGAGGGCCGGTATGGAGATTATTAAGGTGCAGGAAACCATAAATAGTGTTGTGACAAATATAGAAACAGTGATTTTAGGCAAGGCCGGAGAGATAAAACTGGTGTTGGCGGCGTTGTTGGCTGGCGGCCATGTGCTGTTGGAAGATGTGCCGGGTACAGGCAAGACAGTATTGGCAAAGTCTTTGGCCAGGTCATTTGACTGTGATTTTTCCCGGGTGCAGTTTACACCGGACTTATTGCCGTCAGAACTTACAGGCATTAATTTTTTCAGCCCAAAGACGGGGGATTTTACCTTTAGGGAAGGCAGCCTTTTCAGCAATATAATACTGGCGGACGAGATAAACCGAGCCACACCACGCACCCAGTCGGGCTTGCTGGAATCTATGGAAGAGCGGCAGATTACTGTGGACGGCACAACGTATCAACTGCCCGCGCCATATTTTGTCATTGCCACCCAAAACCCAGTGGAAACCCAAGGCACTTTCCCATTGCCCGAAGCACAAATGGACAGGTTTTTGCTGCAGCTTAATTTGGGTTATCCCATAAAAGAAGACAGCGTGGAGATTTTGAAACGCTTTGTGTCGGGCGAGCCCCTGAAAGAAATTAAGGCAGTGTGCAGCAGCCAGACGCTGCTGGAGCTGCAAAAAGCCGTAAAAGACGTGTATATTCACGAAGACATATATAAATATATAGTAGACCTGGCCCAAGGCACCCGCACCCACGAGGGCGTGGCACTTGGTATATCCACCCGCGGCATATTGGCCCTGGCAAAGATGGCCCAGGCATATTGTGCCATAAACGGCCGGGGTTTTGTGACGCCACAAGATGTGCTGTACCTTGTGCCATATGTGTTCCCCCATCGTATTGTGCTAAAAGGCGGCGTACGCAACCGCCAGTCGGCGGTACTGTCTATGCTGGATGAAATTATCGCAAACACCACGGCGCCGGTGGAAGACTGGAAAAGCGCGGACCCAAAGATGGATAGGGTTAAAGAGCGGAAGCTGCAACCGCTGTAATTTTGCAATGAAATGAGGATGCCGTAATGGTTATTGTTTTTATGGGTCTGGTTGTTTTTGGACTGGTTTTGTTGCAGGGTTATGTGTACCGCAAATTGTGGGACAAAGGCCTGTCTCTTAACATTCGCTTTTCTTCCAAGGAGGCCTTTGAAGGAGACAATTTGTTTTTGTACGAAGATTTAACCAACAACAAAATTTTGCCCCTGCCCTGGGTTTTTGTCAAATTTAATTTGTCCAGGCATTTGGTATTTGAGGAACAGCAAGAGCAAAGCTGGGATTATCATTATCAAAGTGACTTGTTCAGCATATCCATGTACCAAACCATAAGGCGCAAGCTGCCCTTTGTGTGCAGCCGGCGTGGGTTTTATCGTTTGCGCAACATCAGCCTTACATGCAACAACCTGCTGCATACCCAGCGTTTTAACGGCAATGCGGAGTGTTTTTCGGAGCTGATGGTTTTCCCAAAGATGTTGGATAATTACGAGGAGCTTAGCGTATTGTACAAAACCCTGGACGCCACCATATTGTCCAACAGTCTAATAAACCCAGATCCTTTTGAATTTAAGGGCATAAGGGAATACCAACCCACAGACCCATTGCGGGACATAAATTTTAAAGCATCGGCGGTAGCGCAGCATCTTATGGTAAATATCCATGCGCCGACAAATGCCAAACGGCTGGAAATTGTGCTTAATTTAGAGCCGTACAGGGCTTATCCCCATTTTGATTTGTATGAACAAGCCATACGTCTGGCGGCTACCGTTGCTGGACGATATATTGACCAAGACGTAAAAGTAGGGTTTTACACCAATGGCCGGGACGTCATGAGAGGCAAAGACATACGCGTACACGGCGGCAACAGCCCCGCCCATCATTATTCTATATTGCAGGCCATGGCCCTTATTGGGCTGGGCTTTCCCGCCAGTCCCATTGCTGATTATCTAGACAATATACAGGACGACGGCGCGGTGTATCTAATTATTTCCACATATCATGAGCCGGATTTTGTTGCCGCCATAGAAAGCATGGAAAACCGGGGGCTTGCGACCATGGTTGTGTTGCCCATAGAAGAGGGCATGAAAGTTGATATGGCGGAAACAAATAAGGTGAATGTGTGGACGGCGATGTGAAATGTTGCCGCCTTTAAACGGCACGGCACATAAGGAGGTACGTCGTGGAAAGACGAAAATTTTTGATGGATGTGCTGGCCAATGGGACAATTTTTATTGTGCTTTTCAATATTTTGGCCCTGACATATATTATGGGCTATACAAGCGATTATGTGCCCTGGTGGTTTTTGCTGCTGGCCGTCCCTTTTGCTTTCCTTATGTTTTTGCGCAGGCATGTGCGCATTATGCCGCTCTTTCTTAGCATACATGTCATATTTCTTGTCCTGCCTGTTATCATCTTTAGCACCCTCTACGCCATTGTTGCCGTCACGGCCTTTGCCGCAATAAGTGTGGGCTATTCCATACATGCGCGGCTAAAAGAAGAGCTAAAACTGCGCGGCGTATGGATTGTATTGTTTATGGCGGCTTTGGCCACTGTGTTTTTTATTGTGGATGGCTTAATTAGGCATGTTGCGGGCATGAACGTCCTCGTCATCATATCCTCCATCGTTGTCCTTTGCGCCGCGGTTTTGTATATACATCTAGAAAATGTGGATTTTAGTATGCGCATATTAAGTGACCGTTACAAAAAGCCCGTTGGCAATGTTTTGTCCTCAAACAACAGGATAATTACCGGTTTTTTGATAATACTTTCCGCCTTTGGCATATTATCCGTCGTTTTCCCTGCCCAGACCGTTTTTACAGCCCTTACCAGGGCCGCGGTTTTTATAATAACCCTGCCCATAGCTTTGCTGGTAGCCCTAACAGATTTTTTGGGATCGAACCCAGACCCAATTCATGAAGGCACACCATTACTTATGCCCGAAGACGGTTATGGCTATGGAGGGTATATGGAAGAAGCAGAGCCGGATAACTTCCTTGAAATAATGAACGCCGTATACGATGCTCTGGTTTGGGTTGTGTTGGTTGCTGTGGTAATAGGTGCCATCGCAGGTGTCATCTATATTGTAATAAAGCTGCACAAAGTTTTTGGCAAAAAGCATGACGACGAAAACAAGGAATCCCTTATGCCCGACGACACCATAGGCAAGCTTAAATTTGCTTTGGGAGACCTGGCGGCCTTTTTGCCCCGGCGCAAACCAAAGGTAAAGCATCCCGTGCGCAGGGCATATATCAAGAAAGTAAACAGACACATAAAACAAGGCACGGTTGTTTTGTCCAGCCACACCACAGAAGTAATAGCGGACAACATACGCCCCAACGAAGACATTGACCAACTGACAGAAACATATGAAGAGGCGCGGTACGGCAAAATGTAGGGGCGACCTGTGGTCGTCCGGTTAAGCAAAACGAGGTATCCCAATATGACCAAAAAAAAGAAAAAAACCAATAGGGCACTTGTGGTTGCCGTCCTTGCCGTGATAGGCTTTGGGGCAGTTTTTGCCTATTTTGTTTATGACTATTATCTATACTGGCGTGACGGCCAAATTGCCCAGGAAAATACCAAAATAGTGCGAGACATCTTTCAGGATCAAATAGCTGATGTGCGTGATTTTATCGCAACACTGCCGGCGCTTATGCCCGATGATGGCATGACCCACACAAATGGACAGCTACCTTTTAGTACAGCTGCCCTTAGGGAAGCCCGAGAGCGCGTAGGCAACTCGGATATTGTGGCATATATTTACATTCCCGGCACAAATGTAAGCAATGTTGTGGTGCAGGGGCGGGACAATAATTTTTACCTGCGCCGGGATATGTTCGGCAATCATAATGTTAATGGCTCGTTGTTTTTGGATTATCGCAACACGCTGGATTTTGCCGACCCTAATACCATTATATACGGCCATAATATGCGCAACGGCACCATGTTTCACGACCTGCGGTTTTTCCTGCGCGATCCACACTTTGCCCAAGACAACCGACATATCATAGTCATCACCGACCATCAAATTCTTTTTTACGAGGTTGCCTCTGTTTTTTCCACCCATATCTCCTTTGATTATATCCAGGTGCATTTTGACAGTCTAGAGGAGTTTGGAGAGCTGGTGGCGGAGATAATGCGGCGTAATGCCGTTTATACAGGTGTTGATATGGATGCCGAGGACAGGATGTTGGTGCTTTCTACCTGTACGGAAGTAAGCGGCGACAACAGAATTGTGGTGGTGGGCAGACTGGCGTGGACTATTGAGTTTGATGAGCAATAAAAGCTGCTTTATGTTGACGCATTACTTCGGGCGCGATAGCTGGTGGATGCACAAGTGCCGCCGTCCTCGCAATGACGACAACTCTGACTTGCTATCACGAGACCAGCAATAAGCACATAGACCAAAGTAGCGTGATATACTATACTTCCGATTACATGCGACAAAAGATTCAAAACCGCGAGTAATTTAATATCACCAAGAAGGAAACCACGCGAGGCGAGGCTATGCAATTGATCAAATGAGAAAAGACAAATATAAAAGCACAACAAAGGGGTTGCTCTCTGGAAGTAAACAAAGAGCAACCCCTTCTATTGACTTTTTAAAAACACGTAAGCTACGGTGCCCCTTGCGGCCACCTGATCCTTTGTAGGGGCGGCATTTTGCCGCCTGCCTTAATGTCGCAAAGGGTCACGGCATACGAACCACTTTTATGGTCTCATCCGACAAGGTAGAAACTTCACCTGTTCTTCTGCTGATAAAACTGCTGCGCACTCGAAGACGCGCGTAAAGAGCATCTCTTGAAAGTCCAACATAATGGTACACATAGATAAATCCCCCGCCATGCCTGGAGGTTCTCGTGATTTGACGATCTATGACCCTCACCGCTCCTTGGTGCCGGTTGTTACTGTGTATATGAAAGAATGTCATAATGTCCATTATATCTCGGACGGATCTCGTGTTAAGCATCATTCTTCTTGCGATTCGCGGGGTTCCGTCAGAATCAAAACTAACCGCCCTGTCCTTGTAAACGATCTGGCGTGATGTGTTTATGATCGACTGTGTAAAATGGGGTCCTTCAACAGGGCTTACAGACATCAACGTTTGGTATACGACAATAAAAGCATAATAATACTTGCTTTCACCTGCAAAATTGGCTGTCCGATCCGGTCCCTCTTGAAGTGTCTGTCTTGCACTTTCGCGGGAATCCGCAGATGTTTGCGGCTGGTCCCACCTCTCCTGACCTGGGCTACTATAGCGTGTGCTGATTAAGTTGTCAGGCATACGGATGTCAAACCCTTCGCCACTGACGTTGGGCTTGCGAAAACTAGGAACATCAAACATGTTTGCCCTGCTGGGCTGCATTAACAGATCTCGTGCCAAATGGATTATTTGGTCATCGGTCAACTCTATATTTATTATAAGTCTGCTTCCAACGGCGTGGGCAATTAGAAATAATGCCAACAATGACATAGAGATAAATACAATTGATTTCTTTTTCATATTCACCTCTGCACGCTCAAAATCACCATGTTTCCCCTATTTTTTCGCAATTTCCACAGCTTTTGCCACCACATTTTCCACGGTAAAGCCAAAAAGTTTCAATAAATCCGCATAATTCCCCGATGCTCCATAGCCGTCCATGGCAATTATGCAGCCGTTAAGACCGATGTACCGCTCCCAACCAAAGGAGGACGCGGCCTCCACAGCTAGACGGGCAGTGACGGCACCGGGCAGCACGTTTTCTTTATATTCAGGGCTTTGCTCTTCAAAAATCTCCCAGCTGGGCATGCTTACCACACGGGCGTCAATGCCTTTTTCGGCCAGCAGGGCATGGGCATTGTAAATAAGCTCCACCTCGCTACCTGTGGCCATAAGGATGATGTCCGGGGTGGCTTTTTTGCTGTCTTTAAGGATATATGCGCCCTTAAGGGCATTCTTGCCGGTTTCGGCCAGCAGAGGAGTGTTTTGGCGGGTAAGCACAATGGCAGTGGGGCTGTTTTTGCGGGTAAGGGCCGCCAGCCAGGCCGCCGCTGTTTCCTTGGTATCGCATGGACGGATGACGGTGAAATTAGGGATGCTGCGCAGGGCCGCCAGCTGCTCGATAGGTTGGTGGGTGGGGCCGTCTTCACCCACGCCGATGGAATCATGTGTGAAGATATTTATCACCGGCAGACCCATTAGGGCAGACAGGCGCAGGGCTGGCTTTGCATAGTCACTAAACACGAAAAAGCCAGCCACATATGGGCGCAAGCCGCCGTGAACCATCATGCCGTTGGCAATGGCGCTCATGGCGTGTTCCCGCACGCCAAAATGTAGGTTTGCGCCGGTGGGATTTTCCGGAGAATAGCTACCGCGGCCGGCCATAATGGTTTTGGTGGATGGGGCAAGGTCGGCAGAGCCGCCGAAAAGACTGGGCACCACTTGGGCTACTTTGTTAAGTACTTTTTCGGAGGATATGCGGGTGGCCAAATTGCCTTCGTATGTCCAAAAATCTTCGTCGTTAAGCAGGTCGGGCAAATCACCATTGTACCACTGCTCCATTTTGGCAAAGTCCGCCGGGTGGGCGGCTTTGTAGCCATCCAGCATAGCGCTCCATGCTGCTTCTTTTTTGGCACCGGCTTCGATAATCTCTGCCATATGCTTTTGCACTTCCGCGGGCACATGGAAGAACTCATCGGGATTAAAGCCCAGATTTACCTTGGTGGCCGCTAATTCTGCGTCTCCCAGGGGTTCGCCATGGGCGGATGCCTTGCCGACTTTGTTAGGTGAGCCAAAGCCTATTTGGGTTTTAATTTCTATGATAGATGGCTTGTCGGTTACGGCCTTGGCAGCCTCGATTGCGGCGGCTATGGCGGCCAGATCATTGCCGTCCTCCACCAACTGCACATGCCAATGATAGGCCTCGTAGCGCTTTAGCACGTCCTCGCTAAAGGAAATTTTGGTGTCGCCCTCTATGGTTATGTTGTTGGAATCGTACAGCAAAATAAGTTTGCCCAGCTGTAATGTGCCGGCCAGGGAACAAGCCTCGGCGGCCACGCCTTCTTGTAGGCAGCCATCGCCGCATATAGCGTAGGTATAGTGGCCTACAACAGGAAAACCAGGTTTGTTGAATGTGTTGGCTAAGTAATTTTCTGCCCAAGCCATACCCACGGCATTAGCAATGCCCTGACCCAATGGTCCGGTGGTTATTTCTACCCCAGCGGTGTGGCCGTATTCCGGATGGCCCGGTGTGGCAGAGTTAGTTTTGCGGAAAGCCCGCAGATCGTCCAGGGTCAGACCGTAGCCAAAAAGGTGCAACATAGAATACATCAAAGCCGAGCCATGCCCGGCGGACAGTACAAATCTGTCCCTATTGGGCCACGCTGGGTTTTTGGGATTATGGGCCATATGTCCAGCCCACAGTTGATATGCCATAGGTGCCGCCCCCAAGGGCAAGCCGGGATGGCCGGAATTTGCCGCCTGTATGGCGTCTGCCGAAAGCATCCGCAATGTGTTAACAGAAAGATTGCTGATATTTGACATTTGATAACCTCCTAATTTTGTTCCGCATCATCAGTATTATAGCACACGACAAAGCCATTGTCGATTGTATATTCTCTTGCGAACACGGAGCGTTAACGCTCCGTGGGTCTTACGCCGCGTAACGCGGCGTTTCTGCACGCGGCGTTTACGAAGCGTGGGAAATGACGTTGCGTCAACGCAACGTCGTAGCGGAAAATTTACATTCCTACCAGGTTAATCGCCATAGGCAAAAAACCTATTGCAAAACCTAACAGGCCACCAAGAAGTGCTATCCACCGCAATTGCTTGCCCACAACGGACAACACCAGCTTTTCGGCCTCTTTGGTGTCCAGTGCGTTTATTTTCTCCTCCACAATTTCTGCAATGTTCATGGGCCCCACAATGTATTCGGCAGCCTTTTGGGCCAAAATTGCAGTAAGCTTGCGGGCTGCCGCGCCTATGTGGGTTTTGCAGTCCGGCAGGGCGGTAAAAATTTGACTGGGGGCAATGGCGAGCAGGTTGCTTGCTGTTCTTTGAGCCAAATTTGCTTGATTTATCTGCTCTCTAAGCCAGGAAAAAGCCGCGGCCACATGCTCTTTTTTCAAGCTATTTTGCCCAAAATTAATCATAATTTCAAGCCATTTTTCTCTCAATTCTTTTTCGCCAAATTCATCTACAAATACGCACAGTTTCTCTAACAGTATAGCTTGGCTTTCCTCATTATCCAAATATTCCAGCAGACCTTCTGCTATGCTGTTGTATATCTTGTCAGAATTAACAAAAAGACTCATCAGACCTGTGGCATTTTCCTTGACAATTTTGGCCACTACTTGGCGCAGGGCGGCATCCGCGCGAGGGTCGGCCAAAAGGCCGCGCACCGCCGGGCCAAGACGGTGTATATTATTGGCCGCAGCTGATTTTATAATAGCTGCAGCTTTGCTGGGCACATGGTTTTTTATCAAAAAATCCATGGTTTGCCGGGCAAAATCCTCGCTTTGCAGATGTATCACGGCTTTGTCTGCGGCCAAAGATATTATGTTGTGCAGTTCTTTGTTGTGTAACAGCCAATTAAAAGCCCTTTCCATATCATCCTGCCGCAGCCAACCCGCCGCCATTTCTCCCACTGTTTTGTGGCTTGCGGCGGTTTTCTCCACAAAATCCTCCGCCATGGCGGCAACGGTGTCCACTATTTTGGAATTTGCTGCCGCATCCATCAATGTTTCACGAGTAAGCACATTGGCCCCAAAGGTTTCGCCGATTTTGTGGGCCAGTTGGCGGCGTTCTTTGGGGATAAGTCCGGGTGTAAAGGGCAGGCGCAGGCCAAAAAGCCGCTTTTCAGTGTGTGGGCGAAAAAGCATGGCAATGGCCAGCAGATTGGTGGAATAGCCAATAGCTGCGCCGAGTACTGGGATTATTAGCATTGATAAAAATTCCATTATCCCCCCACCCGCTGCAATATTTCGTCATGGTTTATGCGGTATGATAGGGTCATAAGACTGTCGGTAAGGCGCACATTTTCCACGGTAATGTGGGCCGGTACCTTTATGTCGCTGTTAGAGAAATTCCATATGCCTTTAATGTTTGATGCCGCCAGGGTTTTGGCAATGCCCGGGGCAGCACTGGCAGGTGTGGTCAAGACAACTATATCCACGTGGTTTGCTGCCAAAAAACTTTCAAGGTTGGTAGCAGCAAACACTTCCACTCCGCTTACTTTTGTGCCAATAATAGCGGGATTTGTGTCAAACAAAGCCACAAAATTAAAACCACGCTTGGCAAAATTAGGGTAATTTACCAGGGTTTGACCAAAATTGCCAGCCCCAATAAGTGCCAAATTATATACCTTGTCCAGCCCTAATATGCTTTTAATCTCGTTGTACAGCAGTTCTACATTATAGCCATAACCCTGCTGGCCAAAAGAGCCAAAATTGTTTAAGTCCTGCCGTATTTGGCTGGCGGTGATGCCCATGCGGTCGGATAGCTCTTTAGACGATATACGGGCGATGTCTTTGTCCAAAAGATCCCCTAAATACCTGTAATATCTGGGCAGACGCTTTATGACGGCTATGGATATTTTGTCGCTCATAACTCTCCCTCCTGTCATGTGTTCGATTGTTTGTTAAATATTATACCAAGTTGTCCGGGTTTTTGTCAAAGGTTTTTGTGGGCGACCGAGGATGGACGCCCCTACTTGATTTTGCCGCGGCATTGCTGTATACTAATTTCTGGTGATATTTTTATGATTATTTCTTGCAGGGACATACAAAAATCCTTTGGGGCCGACGTGGTCCTTAAAAACGTGTCCTTTGGTGTGGACGAAAAAGAAAAAGCGGCCCTTGTGGGTGTAAACGGCGCGGGCAAAACCACGCTGTTTAAAATTATTTTGGGCCAGCTGGCCGCTGATGGCGGCGAAATCTCCATCAAAAAAGGCGCGCAAATAGGCTATTTGGCCCAAAATATGGACTTAAACATCACAAATACCATATACGAAGAATTGCTGTCGGTTTTTGACCATTTGGCGGCCATGGAAGAAGAAATACGAACCATGGAGGGCCAGATGGCGGGGCTTGATGACACCGAGCTTGCCCGCCTTATGGAAAGATACGCAAAACTGACACATGAGTTTGAAAGCCGTCGGGGTTACGAATATAAAAGCCGCGTGCGTGGCGTGGCTTCTGGTTTGGGCTTTAGCGAGACAGAGCATGCTCTGGCCATAGGTCAGCTTTCCGGCGGGCAAAAAACCCGGGTGTCTTTGGGCAAGCTGCTGCTACGAGAGCCCGACCTGCTGTTGCTGGACGAGCCCACAAACCACCTGGACATTGCGGCCATAACCTGGCTGGAGGATTATTTTTTACGGGAATATGAGAAGGCTGTGGTTATCATAAGTCACGACCGCTATTTTTTGGACAAAGTTGCCAAAAAGGTGATAGAAATTGAGCACGGCACGGCCAAAACATACGGCGGCAATTACAGCTACTTTGTGGACAAAAAAGCGGCGGATTTTGAAATTGCCATGCACCAGTACGTAAGCCAGCAAAAAGAGATAAAGCGGCAGGAGGAAAGCATTGCACTGCTACGGTCTTTTAACCGCGAAAAATCCGTGCGCCGGGCCAGAAGCAAAGAAAAACAGCTGGCCAAAATAGAGCGTGTGGACAAACCCCAAAACGCCCCGGAAAATATGCGCCTGGCCCTGACACCCCGCATATCCAGCGGCAACGATGTGCTAACCATACGCGGCGGCAAAAAGACCTTTGGGGATTTTGTGCTGTTTAGCGGCGTAAACATGGAGATAAAAAAAGGCGAAAAAGTGGCCCTGATAGGGGAAAACGGCGTGGGCAAGACGACACTGTTTAATATGATACGCTATGGAGACCCCGCGGCGGTGCTGGGCACCAATGTGCGCATAGGATATTATGACCAGGAACTTAAATTTTCCGACATGGCAAAGACTATTTTCCAGGAAATTTCCGACACATATCCCCGCATGAAAAATTTGGAGATACGTAATGCCCTGGCGGCCTTTCTCTTTATGGGGGACGATATTTTAAAACCTCTGTCGGCCTTGTCAGGCGGCGAGAAAGGGCGCGTAGCCCTGTGCAAACTGATGCTGTCCGATGTAAATTTTTTGATGCTGGATGAACCCACAAACCACCTTGACCTATTTTCGAAAGAAATACTGGAAAATGCCCTGATAAGTTACGAAGGCACGGCCCTATATATCAGTCACGACCGCTACTTCATCAACAACACCGCGGAGAAAATATATGAACTACAACCGGGCGGCAGCGGACTGTTTTTGGGTAATTACGATTATTATGTAGACAAAAAGGCGGAAATGCAAGGAAACGGTGAGGTGGCAAGGGCTGAAAAAAACGCCAGCGGAGCCAAAGAGGAATGGCTGGAGAAAAAAGAAGAGGCCGCGCGGGCGCGTAAGCATAAGGCGCGCATAGAGCGGCTGGAGGCGGATATAGAAAAAACCGAGGCAGCTATTTTTGCGGCGGATGAAGAGCTGGCTCGGGATGAGGTGGCTACCGATGCCGTGCGCGCCCAAGAGGTGTACTTAATGCGAGCCGGGTTTGAGGAGAAACTCGGGGTGTTGCTGGAGGAGTGGGAAGCGGTTAGTGCAGGGGAGTAGGTTGACCCGTGTGAGAAGTAACGATGGATGATTATGGCTTTTCGGGGACGCACATTGTGCGTCCCCATATTTTGGAACTTTTTGTATGGATAGGCGTGTGGTTTGCTATTGCAGA
Organism: Defluviitaleaceae bacterium; assembly: GCA_009785595.1. Classification (GTDB taxonomy): domain Bacteria; phylum Bacillota; class Clostridia; order Lachnospirales; family WRAX01; genus WQVZ01. Next base: position 26,875 of record WQVZ01000014.1, read on the forward strand.
CAGGCAATTATTATTGTATAATTGTGATATTCTTGAATTATTTTCCACATAAAGTGTCCGCGTGCCTTAGATGTTACATGTTTCGGTGCTTTTTGGTGGGAACGGCGAGAGGGAAGGAGGCACAAAAAACCTGCTAAATTTGTCCGACAAAGGGCTTGCTGGCGATGTAGGCACCAGCAGCCCAAAACCAGTGAAACGAAAGGAGATTTTGTATGAAGACGAAATTGCTTCCAGGTAATAACAAAGGCATGTTTAAGTTTATGAGAAAATCACTCGTGTGCTTGCTGGCTTTTGTAATTGCAATTGGCCCGCTGTCAGCTGTGACTCTGGCTGAAGAGTATAATCCGGCGGCCACTGTTCTTTCTGCGGAAAGACAGGAAATTTTTGAAGAAATACAGTTAGAACAGCTTAACCACGGCCTTGTTGGCTTTGAGGGCGCAAATGCCCTGCCAAATGATGATACACCCGTAAGCGTGTTTGTGTTCTTTAATCACGGCCCGGCGGCTGTGCAGGTTGTAGAAGCACAGGTAGCAGGCCGCCGCATGGCTCAGTCTATGGCGGAGCAAATTGTAGAATACGAGCACGCAACATTCCAGCAAGAGCTGGCCGGTCTTTTTGCCATTACACCTTTTGGCATGGACGACAGAACTTATTCGGTGGATTTTGAATATCGCCATGCTTTAAACGGCGTAGCCATGACCCTTCCCGCCAATATGGTGGAAGCGGTGCTGGATATTTCCGTTGTTAGAGCAATTTATCCTGTTGCGTATGTAGAGGCACCCGAACCTGTGATTTTTCCTGTGGCAACGGATGCCGCAAGAGACCCACAAGGTATGCAGCAGGGGCGTCACAGAATGAATGTTCCTGAATTGCACAGCAGAGGATATACTGGCGAAGGTGTGCTTATAGCCGTAATAGACTCAGGTATCGACTGGATGCACCCGGCGTTTAGAGGCAGCTTCCCCACCGCCCAGTATATGTATGAAAGAGGGCTGGAGCTTGACCAAAGCGAACTTATTAACTTTGGCACTGCCGCTGACCCCGACTGGCGTTTTGTAGGCCGCGACTTTATCCGCTTGTGGCCAGGCCAAGCTTGGCGCGGCAACCCAACAACCAGACCAGCGGGCCAGCCCGGCCATGATCCCATGGAAGCTGCACCGTTTAACTTCCCGGGTAATGCGCAAGCGGCCGCCGCAGGCTGGACAAGCCACGGTACACACGTATCCGGCACCATTGTTGGTCGTGATGTTGCGGCCCATGGCAACACAGATAATAACTACGACGTATCCATCCTGGGCGTAGCTCCCGGCGCACTGGCCATACATTACCGCGCACTGTGGGGCAGCACGCCAAATACTGTTATCACTGCCGCTTTTGAGCGTGCCGTGCTTGACGGTGCAGATGTTGTTAATATGTCCCTTGGCGGCGGCGTGGCAAGTGCCGTTGATGTACAGGGCATAGCCATAAACAATTTAATGCTGGCTGACCCTTATCTTGTATTTGTAATTTCTGCCGGCAACAACGGCCCTAATTACCGTACAAGCGGCAACCCAAGTGGTGCTACCATGGCTATCAGCGTTTCTGCTTTAAAAGAACCCCAAGACTTTGGTCTTGAAATGCGTTGGCCAAGCCCAACAGGTGTTGGCCGCACATCTTTCATGCTTCCTAATGTGGCATGGTATCTTGACCAGCTTCCAAATGGCAATTACATATTTGACATTGACAGCATAACCACCAGAGCAGATGGCACAATGACCGTATTTGCCATGCCTGTTACCCCTGGCAGCCCTGTTGGCGCGGGCCAAAACGCAACCACCGCACCGCCTGTTGGTGCCGGAACCGCCAACGACTTTGCAGAGCTTGAAAGAATACACGGCAGAGAAGCACTGGAAGGCCATTTTGTGCTTGTGCGCCGCGGCTATACTTTCTCTGACATCACCTTACACGCCAACAGGCTTGGTCTTGGCGGCGTTATACAAATTAACACCATCCAGCAACCACCTGCCGCCGGCGGCGTTAGTGGTGCCTTGATGTTAAGTATGTTCTATACCGAAGGTTTTGAGCTTGCGCAATGGCTTAATCTTAACCAAGACCCGGCAGACCGTTGGGGTACAATTTGGTTCTCTGATACCCTTGGAGAGCTTGGCGACCTTCATTTGCAAGGCTTTTCTTCTCGCGGCCCGGTACTTGGCAGCTTAGAAATTACCCCGGACGTTGGCGCACATGGCGTACACGTTTGGTCTTCTATGCCAAGATGGAGCCTGGATCTACCTTGGCAAACCGATACAGTGCCATGGCAAGAGCATTGGAGAAATGACGACAACTGGATTACCGCGTATTGGTTTATGAGCGGCACATCTATGTCCGGACCTCACGTTGCCGGCGGCGTTGCCCTTATGGTACAGTATAGCCGCGAAAACGGCGGCCAGTGGGAAAGCACAGAAATTAAAGCCCGTATTGTAAACACCGCTATACCTGTTACATACCAAAGCGATATTATACCGGAGCATACACCCGTACGCGGCGTATTTAACGGCTCCAGACAAATGGACGTTTGGGCAGCTGTACAAGCCACCACCGTTGTTTCTGTTGAATATTCAAGAGTAACAACAATACCCGGTCGTTCCTTTGGCGCACAGCCACTTGTCACCACAACAAAAGGCTCCTTCAGTTTTGGTGGCCTTGGTGATGGTCAATCCAACAGCCTTACGGCAATTATCAACAGCCAAGAAGGCGGCGTATACACAATTACTCACGAATTTATTCTTGATGGCAGATTGTCTCAAGAGGGCGCGACCCTTGCACTTAGCAGAAATTCTGTTACAGTTGCACCGGGTGCTTCCGAGACCTTTGTAGCAACCCTTACAATGCCTGCTGTGGCTGTACCTGCAGGACATTACGAAGGTTATATAACAGTAACCAAAGGCGAAGCTGTTGTGGCAAGGCTTCCGTTTGCCGCCGTGGGTATCACCGTATCCCCGCCGGTATTTGACGGCAGCGTATTCCTTTACAGCTCTGTTGTATCCGGCGATTCCCTGTTCCCGGTCGGCAACGCTATCAGCCCATTGGCCAGCCAGCTTGGCATCTTCTTTACGCCAAATGACGGTTTCTACTTTGATATGTTCCTTTACAGAGTAGACGGCGAAGACCTTATCCCTGTAGGCCCCGGCGGCGATAATTGGCTGGGCTCACGCCAGGCTCCATTGATAGGCCACAGAGACGGCTCTAACATAGGCGGCCCAATGCGCGGCCAACAGCACCGCGCCATGATATTGGATATATATCCTCTTGGCCTGGCAGAAGGCGAATATACCCTTCGTCTGGATGTTCACCGCTCAACCTGGACGGGCTACACAATTATCAACGACAACTGGATTCAAGCAGAAACCATATATCTCCCATTCTGGGTAGACAACACCCCGCCTGTTCTGCAAGACCTTGACATCCAAGGCATTAACCTTGGCAATATCAATCTGCTTGACTTTGACGGCGAAACCGTAACGGTAATGCCAACTGACAGAACAGACAATGAAATAGTAATCACCGGTAATGTATTTGACGCATGGACAGACGAAATGATGGGCGAAGATGTCTTTGGCATCTGGCGTAATGCGGAAGCCGGCATGGACAACGTAGCTGTATTTGTCCTTTTGGGCGAAAACACACCAGCCAACCGCCCTGTACGTGCAGAACTGGATGAAGACGGCAACTTTGCTGTCACCATCGAGGTAGACGAAGAAGCGGATACCTTCGACATAACAATTTGGGCTGTTGACGGCTGGTCTGTGCTGCCTAATGTGGATGGTTTCCTCCATGCAGGCGGCCCTGGGCTTCACCCCAATTGGGCTTCCCAAGCTGGTGTTATGGCTGTGCTTAGAACCCTTAACCACAGAGACCACTTTGCTCTTCCATTCGGTCTTATTGGTGCCGATGCGGCCCTCAATACCGACTTGCATCAAGGCAGATGGTACTGGCAAAGTGCCGCAATTGGTGCCAGAATGGGCGAACATGTTTGGAGCGGTCTTAATGTAACCGAATTTAACGTGAGCATCGTTGAAGAATTCCCAACCTTCACACTTAACATCTTTAACAACGGCCATTCCAATAACGCATCACTGGCTACTCTGGGTGTTATCCGCATGTGGACACAGCTTAACGGCCAAAACGCCCTTGTGCCTTATGCCGGATTAGAAATAACAGCAGAATTCCCCAATGGTCAATGTGCTATGCATGTTATAAACATTAACCGCCCATGGAACAACCAAGGTTTTGTAAACTTTATTGATGCAGACAAAACCGTTAACTGGCAGCGCATATACCTTACAGCCACCCTTTTTGGCCAAACCGTAGATGCTGTCCTTATAAACGACTTGTATGTTACAAGAACCCTGGGTTTCCAAGCCTTTAACAACGGTAACGACAACCACGCAGGTCTTGCGGGCACCATCCGTATATGGACGCAAATAAACGGCGTAAACACCCTTATCCCATATGCAGATATTACAGTAACGGCCACCCATCTTAACGGAGAATGTGCCATGGAATTTGTGCGCATTAACCGCCCGTGGAACAACCAGGCTTATGTTAATTTGTTTGATGTAACCAAAACCGATGCCGACTGGCAATATATCAACTTTGCCGTGGAACTTAACGGCCAGGTTGCGGAACTTCTGCTTATTAACAACCTGTACTAGTGTGCGGCTTGTCGTAACACCATTTATTAAGTAACACGACCCGCCTTGCGACCAAGGGATTTTAAAAATCTGGTTGCAAGGCGGGTTTTATACTTCGGGCTATTGCTTGACTGCCATTTCCGTGATATAATTGTGGCATAATTGGCCTTGGCCTGGAATGGAGCAAATTATGAGGTATATAGAGGATTTTAAAGAAGGGGAAAACATCGTCGCCCACTATTTATGCAAGAAAAAGGACGTGATGAAGACCAAAAGCGGCAAAAACTATATGTCTATGATATTGGCGGACAGGACAGGTACGGCCGTGGCTAAGGCCTGGACGCTGAATAACGATATACAAAGCTTTGATGCCGGAGATTTTATCAAGATAGAAGCCACGGTGGTGACGTATCTGGACGAGATGCAGCTTAATGTGCGCAAAATACGCAAAAGCCAGACGGGAGAGTATTTGCCCGCGGATTATATACCTACCACCGACCAAGACGTGGGGGCAATATATGCCGCCGTGTGCGGCCTGATAGATTCTTTGGAAAATCCTCACTTAAAAGAGATGATGACTAATATTTTTGTGGATGACAAAGAAATAAGCGGGGCGTTTTTGCGCCATTCTGCTGCAAAAAATATGCACCACAGCTATATGGGCGGCCTGTGCGAACATACCCTTAATGTGGCGCAAATATGCGAATTTTTAGCCCCGCGATATAAATTTGTAAACCGGGATGTTTTAATATCCGCGGCACTTTTGCACGACATCGGCAAAATTTATGAGCTTTCGGATTTTCCCGAAAACGACTATACAGACACCGGCCAGCTTTTGGGCCACATCACCATCACCAGCGAGCTTATAGCCGCCCGGGCCGCGGCTGTGTCGGGTTTTCCGCCTGTGCTGAAAAACCTGTTGCAGCATTGCATACTGTCCCACCACGGCAGACACGAATATGGCTCACCCATATTACCAAAAACCATAGAAGCCATGATTTTAAGCTATGCGGATATTACCGACGCCCATATCAAGATGTTTGAGGAAGCTCTGGAAAAAGGACCGGCTCAGGCGGATTGGGCGGGATATAACCGGGTGTTGGCGCGGGATATACGTAAGTCTAATTTTTAGGTTATGATATTTCGCAAACCGTCCCCCGCGCCACACAATGGCGGCAATGGACAAAAGACGGGTTGGCATGGCCTTCCCCAGTTTTAAGCATATTGCGCATATCTGCCAACACAGCATAAAGCTCCCTGCGGCGTTTTGTGCTGTTTTTTATTACAAACATGGCGTTTTGGTAGCGCAAATATCCCCGCTTTGGCCTTTTGCCCATAGCGTCCTCTATAATAACAAAATAGGCCACCAACTGCATTATATCGCCATGGCGGGGTTGGCCTGCCACTCGGCCGCTTTTAAGCTCCATAGGTGCCGGGCGGCCTGTTATGCGGCTTCTAAAGATAAAATCCGGCTTGCCACGCAAATCATGTCTTGTGGAGCGCAATAGTTTGCCTCCCTTTGCATCGCCATAAATAAGGCGATGCAGACGGGGTCTGTCTCGTAGAGTTACTTCTTTTATGCCGCGCATATTCACGTCATCACCCCACAAAGCAGCAATATGTACAAAAATATACCTGTCACAACTGCTATGCGCAGTAGCCGCAAGGCCAGCCTAAATCGGCGGCGGCGTTCAAAACGGGCATGAAAAACCAGCCCCTTTTGTAAGGGGCTGTCGGTTGTGGGCGTTATGCCTATTTCATCCATATGTATTTTTTTTCGCCGCCTAAGTTCTGCCATGCCGTACTTGTGCTCGTAATACCATTGGTAATTGCAGTACAGATAGCGGTTTACCTCACTGGCGGAAATGGTCTGGTCGTTCTTCATCGCGCTCGCTCCGCATACGACGCCGCGTTACGCGGCGTAGAACCCACGCTTCGTAAACGAAGCGTGAAAATCACGGAGCGTAAACGCTCCGTAGCATCATCTTAACATCTCACAGCCCGCCGCTTAAAGCCCAATCGGCCCTTGTCCGCCGCTGTTTGTATAGCTTTTGCAGCAGGCAAGCCAATTGCGACCTTTGCTGCCTCTTTATGTAGCGGCAGATAGGACACACCCACCGCTGCTATAAAATCACTTATAACCCGTTGCAAATGTGGGGTTTCGCCACTTATGCGGGTCGTGGCCATATCCAGCAGAGTTGCCATCTTATCTCGGCAAAAATAGTCATCCCGACGCCAGCCTAAAAGCCATTGATATGCCGATCACCCCGCCGAGCGATAAAGCTCTTCGCCATGCTCAAGCCAGCTGTCGGCCACATCCATGGCGCATGAGGCCTCGGACAAAGTAACAGCCACCACATAGTCCGACAGCATAGGGAAATACGCCGCTTTCATCCAACGGTCAAAATCTGCCGGTGTCATGGTATCCGGGTCGGCTATCATTCCGGCAAAATACATTACATCATAATTGCCGGTGGCGTACAGCTCCTCTGCAAGGACATGGTTTATGCCAATGCGCTTAAACAGCGGCTTCATGGCCCCGGTGGCCACGCCAAACAGCGGCTCTTTAGCGCCCCTGCCCATATACTGCTTTTTTGTTCTTTCGCTGGCAAGGCCCTCCAGCTCCCGCATAACTTCTTGCGCCGTCATTAGTCTATTCTCACTCTCCCATTGGTTGTTCTAAGGGTGGCGCCATCCGTGTCGGCGTCTACATTAACAAGTGTCACGCCGCCGTTTGTGGTACGGGCGGTAAGGTGGCCGCCTATATATGAATTCTCTAAAATAACACCGCCATTGGTTGTGCGTAATACAAGATCGCCGGATACATCCAGCCCTTCCGCATCAACTCTGCCGTTGGTGCTGCGCAACTCCGCACTGCCTGCCCCAAAAAGATGGGCCGTCATAGCACCATTGGTGGTTCTTGCG
>WQVZ01000015.1 GCA_009785595.1 Defluviitaleaceae bacterium
ATTATGACCACATACCCCATATTGACCCTGCAAAGTTTGACCCGGAAGCAGACTATTTCCATATTACCTCCAACAATACAATCGCCGGCACAAGAATGATCGACAACTGGCCGGACACAGGCAATGTGCCCTTGGTTTGCGATATGTCTTCCAACATCCTTTCGGAGGTATATGACACCAACAAATTCGGCCTCATTTATGCCGGCGCACAAAAAAACATGGGCCCATCCGGCGTTACTATTGTAATTATCCGCGATGACTTGCTGGCTCGCACCCCAGATGACATACCAACAATGCTGCAATATACCACACATGTTGAGGCACCAAATATGATGTACAACACACCGCCAACATACGGCGTGTACCTTGCGGGCCTTGTTTTCCAATGGGTTAAAGACATGGGCGGCGTGGCGGCCATGCAAAAAATAAACGAAGAAAAAGCCAAGCTTGTGTATGACACTATTGATGGCTCATCCCTGTACAAAGGCCATGTTGCTATAAAAGACCGCTCTCTTATGAACATCACATTCGCCACGGGCTGTAAAGACCTTGACGACAAGTTTGTAAAGGAAGCAGGAAAAGTCGGCATGGTAAACTTGCAAGGATACAGAACCGTGGGTGGCATGAGAGTAAGTATGTACAATGCCATGCCTATAGAGGGCGCAAAAGCCTTGGTAGAATTTATGAAGAAATTTGAGATGGAAAATAAGTAAAATAAACTTGGGGGCGCACATGTGTTGTGCGCCCATCAACTTTGTACGCAACATCAGAGGAGCATGTTATGCAAGAATTGATTATTAAGAATGCGAAAACCGCGCAATACAGGGATGTTGATTTAAACACAATCTTTGACCCGGAAAGCAAGCGTGAACAATCCTTTGCTTTTCAAATCGGAGATGTTGTCTCGCCTTATTCAAGCGGAGTAGGCAAACTGGCTGTCAGCTTCTATACCTTGATGCCAGGCAAAAGCAATTACCCTTACCATCAACATACAGGCATAGAGGAAGTTTTCTATATAATCTCCGGCGCCGGTACCCTTAAAACACCAAAAGGCGATATTATCGTTTCCGAAGGCGATGTCATTGTTATGCCACCAAATGAGAACGGCGCACATAAGCTGACCAACCATTCCGACAAGCCACTTGTGTATCTTGATATTGATACGGTTGATACCCATGAAGTTGTGCTTTATCCTGATGCAAACAAAATTAGGGTCATGGCAGGAAAGCTTCATAAATCTTTCAAAATCGAATCCGAAGTAAATTATCTTGAGGGAGAGTGTTAAGCAAAATGCACAAAATTCTCGCACTTAACAAAATTGCCGCCATTGGCACAGACCAACTGCCAGCGGACAAATTTACCGTTGTGTCCGAAGAAGCCAACCCAACCGGCATTATGCTCAGAAGTGCCGACATGCATTCTATGGAATTATCCCCCACCCTTCTTGGCGTGGCCCGCGCCGGTGCCGGCGTAAACAACATACCCTTGGACAAATGCGCCGACCAAGGCATCGTCGTCTTTAACACCCCCGGCGCCAATGCCAATGCTGTTAAAGAGCTATGTATTTTCGGCCTTTTGGCGGCATCCCGCAAGGTTGTCCAGGGCATAAATTGGGTACAAGGTCTGGCCGGGCAAGAAGGCGTGGCCAAAACCGTAGAGAAGGGCAAAAGTGACTTTGTGGGCCCGGAAATTACCGGCAAAACCCTGGGCATTGTGGGTCTTGGCGCCATAGGCATCTTGGTGGCCAACGCCGCCGTGGCCTTAGGAATGAAGGTTGTGGGCTATCACCCTCGCCTTTCCGTGGCCAATGCCCTTACCATGGACCCGCGCATAGAAGCCACCGACGATTTAGAATATATGCTGTCTGTCAGCGATTATGTTTCCCTACACCAGCCCTTAAAGCCCGAAACCAAGCATATGTTTAATGACGAGCTTTTTGCAAAATGCAAAGACGGCGTGCGTCTGCTTAACTTTGCTCGGGCCGAACTTGTTTGCACCAACAGCCTTAAAAAAGCCATAGTCAGCGGCAAAATAGCCAGCTATGTTATTGATTTTCCCGACGAAAATGTCCTGGGCATCGACAATATCATCACCATACCCCATCTGGGCGCATCCACCCCGGAAAGCGAGGACAACTGCGCATATATGGCCGCCGTCCAGCTTAGGGACTACATCCTTACCGGCAATATCGTAAATTCTGTAAATTATCCGGACTGCCAGTTAAATTACACCGGCAAGACCCGCATTTGCGTGCTGTCTAAGGATGCTTGTGTTGACCAGCTTACAAAAGCTGTATCCGCCCTGGGCAAAATTATGGGCATGGTAGCCAAAGAACACAAGGGCTATGCATATGCCATCTTTGATATTGATGGTTCAGTCGCTGATATTTCCAGCATCGAGAAAGTTGACAAAGTAGTTAAGGTTAGAGTTATTTAGCCAAAGGAGGCACATTATGGCAATTGTCAGACCCTTTAAGGGCATCAGGCCACGGCCGGATTCGGCCAGTGCCATCGCCGCCCTGCCATATGATGTTATGAATTCCCTAGAGGCTCGGGAGATGGTAAAGGGCAACCCTCTGTCCTTTTTGCACATAGACCGGCCAGAGCTTAACTTCCCTGTAGGCCATGATATGTATTCCTACGAGGTATATCACATGGCCCGCACGGTGTTTAACAAAATGCGGGACGATGGGCATTTTATACAGGATGAAAAGCCCGTGTACTATATATATCAGCAAACCATGGATGGGCGCAAGCAGACGGGCCTGGTGGCCCGAACGTCTATTGATGATTATGCCAACAATGTCATCAAAAAACACGAACTTACCCGCAAAGAAAAGGAACAGGACAGAGTGCGCCATGTAGACGCCATGAACGCCAACACCGGCCCTATTTTCTTGACATACAGAAACAAAGCCGATATTTCTTTCATCATGCAGAATTGGGCAGCCAAACACCAGCCTGTTTACGATTTTGTGACAGACCTGGGTGTCGGCCACACCGTTTGGATTATTGACTGCCCCGGGACTATTGACGAAATAACCAATGCCTTTGCCAGTATTGATTCGCTATACATAGCCGACGGCCACCACAGAAACGCATCCGCCGTAAAGGTAGGAGAGTTGCGCCGTGCACAAAACCCAGGATATACCATGGATGATGCCTTTAATTACTATCTATCCGTTATTTTTCCGGATAACGAGCTTGGCATAATGGACTATAACCGCGTGGTAAAAGACCTGGGCGGTCTTTCGGCGGCAGAATTTATCGCCAAAATTAAAGATAAATTTGATGTAGAAGAGCATGGCGGCGGCCAATATAAGCCGGAGAAGCGCCATATGTTCGGCATGTATCTGGATTGCAAATGGTACAAACTTACCGCCAAGCCCGAATTTATCAACGAAAACGACCCTGTAGGCTGCCTGGATGTGTCCATACTACAATCCCTGCTGCTAACCCCCGTGCTAGGCATAGCAGACCCACGGGTTGATGCCAGAATTGACTTTGTAGGCGGCTTGCGCGGCCTTGGCGAGCTGGAAAGGCGTGTAAACAGTGGTAACATGACCGTGGCCTTTTCCATGTTCCCCACGTCTATGGATGAGCTTATGTCCATTTCTGACGCGAACGAACTTATGCCGCCTAAATCCACCTGGTTTGAGCCTAAGCTTCTAAGCGGGCTGTTTATCCACGAATTGCGATAGTTGCGCAAAAATAGCAGGCGGATAGCCATCCGCCCGTATACACAAAGCCGCTTGTCTTATCAAGCGGCTTTTTTATATGATTATTCTATATACGCATATTTTTTTGTTAATTTCTAATTGCTTATCGCTTGCTTTGCCGCCGTCAGCGCATCCCCCACCCTAGCCGCATCTTTTATGCCCGCCTGGGCCATATTCGGCCGCCCGCCGCCGCCGCCGCCCGCCGCTTGGGCCGCCGCTTTTACCAAATTGCCGCAGTGTACACCGGCTTTTATTGCATCATCGGTGGCGCGGGCCAATATGCTGCCACTGTCACCGGAAATACCCGCCAACAGCACTATGCCGCCACCTAGCTTGTCCATTAATATATCAGACAGGTTGCGCAGAGCGTCAATTTCCGTATTTTGTAACACAGCAGAAACCAAAGTGTGGCCGCCAATTTCTTCCTTGCCCGCCAAAATCTCATCCACGGCAGAGTTCGCATCCGCTTGACGCATTTTGGCCAGTTGCCGCTCGGCCTCCTTGGCAGCATTTATCAGCTGCTCCACACGGCTTATCACATTGGCCGCGGGGGTCTTTAAAAATGCCGCAATTTCACCCAACTTTGCCTCGATGCTCTGATAATGAGCCAGAGCCGCACCGCCAACAACGGCCTCAATGCGTCGAACCCCGGCAGAAATACCACTTTCGGATAATATTTTAAAGGAGCCTATTTGTGCTGTGCCAGTTAGGTGAGTACCGCCGCAAAGCTCGACGGCTTGACCGCCAATGTCCACTACCCTCACGGTGTCGCCATATTTTTCGCCAAACAGGGCCACGGCCCCCATGGCTTTGGCTTCCCCAGGCGTTTTTTCGGTTATATCCACAGACAAATTGGCCAAAATTGCATCGTTTACGGTATTTTCAATACGAGCCAGCTCTTCCGCCGTAATGGCCGCAAAATGGGCAAAGTCAAAGCGCAGACGGTCGTGTGCCACCAAAGAGCCTGCTTGCTGCACATGGTTTCCCAGCACCTGGCGCAAAATATGGTGTAACAAATGCGTGGCAGTATGATGGCGGGCAATGTCAAGGCGCCTGGCAGCATCAATGCTTATGCTGGCTGTCTGACCAACTTCAATGCTTCCTGTCATCTTGCCTATATGGGCAAATTGTCCGTTGCCAGCTTTCATGCAATCCGTAACACGCACCTCGCCAGTTGCGGTTTTGATAGTAGCAAAATCCGCCTTTTGGCCGCCGCTTTCGGCATACACCGGGGTTTTGTCCAACAGCACGGCCACATCATCCCCACTTTGCGCCGCAATATATAGTATTTTTGCGTCTTCCACCGCATGGCAACAATATCCAACAAACTCCGCCGCAGGTACATCTATGCCATCAAAAACAGATCCTGCATTACCCATAAAACCAGCATCTTCCCTGGCGGCACGGGCGCGGCTGCGCTGTTTTTCCATTTCTTCCTTAAAGCCCGCCTCATCTACCGCCAGGCCTTCTTCTTCCAAAATCTCCCGGGTAAGCTCCAATGGGAAGCCATAAGTATCATGCAATTTAAAAGCATCTGCTCCAGCAAGTACATTTTGCCCCGCCGTTGTCAACTCATCCACACATCGGCGTAGCTGCTCCATACCAGAGTCCAAAGTCTCATAAAATCGCTGTTCTTCTTGTTCTATCAGCCTGTGGATATAATCACGCTTTTCCGCCAGCTCCGGATATGCACCCTTAAAATTCTCGATAACTACATCTGCTAGTTTAGTTAAAAACAGGCCCTTTGCCCCCAAAAGTTTACCATGGCGGGCGGCACGACGCAGCAAACGGCGTAGCACATAACCCCGCCCTTCGTTGCTGGGCATTACGCCGTCAGATATCATAAATGTGACGGAGCGAGCGTGGTCGGTAATGATACGTATAGAGGTGTCCATCTTTTCGGCGGCACCGTATGTCGCCCCAAAAAGATTACAAACCGCGTCACGCACAGCCTTCATGGTGTCCACATCAAAAAGAGAACCCACATCCTGCATCACCATAGCCATGCGGTCCAGCCCCATACCTGTGTCGATATTTGTTGTCTCCAGTTTGGAATAGCTACCGTCCTCCCCTTTGTTAAATTGGGTGAACACCAGGTTCCAAACCTCTATATATCTGTCCTCATCCGCAGTGACACTGGCCATAAAATCATCCCCGCCATATTGCGGCCCACGGTCATAATAAATCTCGCTGCACGGACCGCAAGGGCCAAGGGACAGCTCCCAAAAATTATCTTCCTTGCCCATGCGAAAAATACGATCCGCCGGCACGCCAACCTCTTTGTGCCATATGTCAAAGGCCTCGTCATCCTCTAAATATACGGATACATACAGTTTATCCATCGGTATTTTAAGCACATCTGTCATAAATTCCCAAGCCCAGGCAATGGCTTCTTTTTTAAAATAATCACCAAAACTGAAATTGCCCAGCATCTCAAAAAAAGTACCGTGGCGTGATGTTTTGCCCACCACCTCAATATCCCCGGTGCGCATACATTTTTGGCAGGTGGTCATACGCTTGGCGGGCGGCGTAGCCTGGCCGGTAAAATACGGCTTTAGCGGTGCCATGCCCGCATTTATCAGCAGCAGGCTTTTGTCATGCTCCGGCACCAAAGAAAAGCTGGGCAGCCGCAAATGCCCCTTGCCTTCAAAAAACGCCAAATATCTGTTGCGTATCTCATTTAACCCAAGTTTTTCCATATGTTCCTCCAAAATTTCCGATTTTTGTTTATTATAGTACGCCGCAGTTCATGCGTCAATAGGCATGGCAAAAGCCAATCACCCTTCATCATTGCGCCGGTCAAAATATTCTATATATTTCAGCCCCGCATTTAGCGGGCTGTCCGCAAACAAATGCCTAAAAACATCCACAAAATAGTCATCCGTCATGCTGGCGATAAAGTCCGCTACGGCATCGTTATAATTGCTTTCGGTTTCATATACATACCTTTTCTCGGGGTGCCTGTAGATATCCCCTAAAATCCTATTGTTAAGATAATGCTGAAAAATAGGCGAGGCATGGTTTTTGTCCCTAACATCTTGCAAAAACCGCCCATACAGCCGCTCCATCATGGGCTGTATAACTTCAAAGTACACATCGGCAATTTCTGGGTTTTGGTAAATAGACTCATTATTATCCTTACGCATACTGCGCAGAGCCGCAAGAGTTTGCGGGCTCATGGCTATATATGGCTGCCCCAGGCTGTGTTTGATGATGTCAATTTGTATGTTATTGATAATATCGGCATTTTTTGTTCCCAAAATATTTTCGGGATAATCGTCCAAATCCAGCAGCCTTACCTTGCGGGCGTCTTGGCGGTCTTTGCCTATATAGGCTATAATATCGCAAATGCGTACCAGGCAGCCCTCAAGAGTGCTGGGCCGCAACAGGTGCTTTATTTCCGGCAATGTATAGCATTTTTCCACAAGTTGATTAAGCTCGTCAAAAGTGTCCATTGGCCGCGGCACATATTTTTCAAATTCATCCTCGCCACAGTGGCACAATATGCCATTTAGGGTTTGCAGGGCCAAATTGCTTCTGGTAATCTTTTGCAAAACCCTGACGCTGTGTACATTGTGATGAAAATACCGCCCTGTGTTTTGGTGATACAGCTCATTTAAAAAATCCTCGCCCTTGTGACCAAAGGGAGTGTGGCCCACATCGTGGCCTATGGCAATTGCTTCTATTAAATCCAAATTAAGCCCTAAAATTCTGCCCAAATTACGGGCGATCCTGGACACCAGCTGCATATGCAAAGAGCGCCGGGTTATGTCGTCGTTTCTGTACAAAGAAAAAACCTGGGTTTTGTCGGTGCCCCTATTATACAAAGGATTGTTAATTATCTTATCCACATCCACAGCAAAAGCGGTGCGCAGGGCATCGTCATCGTGTATGCTGTCAAATTCTCGGCGAGCATCCTCGCTTTTGCAGGCATTTTCCGATAGTCCTTCTTCCCATTTTTCCTTAATTCCGTTTAATATCAAAATTTCTTCGCTGGTAAATTGGTATCCCATTACGTCTCACCTCGCACCTTTTGGCTTCTTTGTGCAAATTATACCATAAGTTGCGCAAAGCATCAATAGACCTGTTCCAAAAATTGATCCAACATGGGCTTCGGAACAGGTCTGGTGCTTATATTGCAGAAAACACAAAACTCATATGTTATTCGTCGCTTGTGGTATGCAGTCTCGTAACAGAAAGTTTCCCACGTATAATTTCCAAGCTCTCCGGCAGACGCAGAATAACCGCCAGAGAGTTTTCCGCATGCGCATGGGATGTCTGGTGCATAAAGGCATGAACCAAACTGACACAGCGTTGCCCGGCCTGGGCCGTAACGCGCTCTGTGCGGACTATTTCGGCACCGTTTTTAAACACCATCTCCACAGTGACGGCCTGACGCCTAAGGTTTTCCGCTTCTATATCCAATTCTATCTTAAATTTTCCACGGTGCGGCAGCAAAATAAGGGTGTCTTTCCCTTTGTGTATCAGGCGTGCGCCATCTTCGCAGCATTTTACCTCTTTAAGACGCAGTATTTCCTTTGCGCGCCACGGACACTTTGTTAAGACCGAGAAAACCGACGTGCAGTGGCGAGATGGAGGTGGCGGAGGAGGTGGCGGAGGTGGCGGTGGCGGACAAGGGGATGGGCAGGGAGGGCCTGTTACTAAAGCCAGTTTGTTTTTGAGTACAATTTGCATATCTGTAATTTGCTGAATAAGAAAAGAAGCACTCCTGTTTACCTCCAAAATCATTTGCAGGGTCTTGTCGGTGCACCCCTTTGCTTTGGCGCAGTCAATAACATATTGTATTTTCTTGCTTTCTGCTTCTATTATATGACTTAACGCCATTTCTTCGGCAGCAATAGATGCTATTATGGCCGCAATAGCCTGGTCACGTGTCATAATAGTTTTCGGATCCGGAAAGCTAGGCATAGACATTTTGTTGTTCTCCTTTCGGTGTTTTATATTAGACCTCTTGCGAAATTGTGTGAGTTATTTTCGCAACAGGTCTAATGCCTTTGATATATTCTATGCCGAGCCCGAGAACCTGTTTACCATCTTGCTTTAAACAGGTTATAAGTGATGCCCTTACAAAATGTATGTAAAATATAAAACAATTTGTTTGCTATTTGTAGCATAATGCCTCCTGCCTAATATTTCGGCAAATTAACTGTACAGTCGTGAAATATCGCGAATATAGCACAAATACACGGTTACGGCGGTATTAAAGTTATGTTACAGTTTGGATAAAAAGCAGCAAAGACTTTGACAATGTCTTGTCATTCTGATATAATTTCATTTAACGGGCTGTAGTGTCGGCAATATATGGTGCAAACCTTACATTGTCATATTAGGCCCCTTTCAATTTATCAGGGCATAGTTTTATGCCAACAAAATACATATTCGCATCAAGAACCTATTTTTTGCGCCATGTACTTTTGCTTTGTGAAAGTGGCACACTGCAAAAGCAGCACATTATAACCGCGATAAATCGGACCGAGGTGTGATTTTGTATTTTGTGGCAAAAAACATGCCCAAATATTCTGCAAAAAAGAGGAGGGTAACTATTTATGCGTATTACACGCAAAACAAAAGCGGCCAAAAGGCCGCTACTTAGACGACGTTTGGTGGCACTTTTTGTCATGATGACAATGTTAATGTCCTATGCAACCACTGTGTTTGCGGCCATGGACAACAGTGCTGGCCCAGATGGCGAACCGGAACTGGGCATTGTGGTGATTTTTAACCCCAATGGCGGCCAAACGATATATGGCCATGAAACGCGCACCACACGAACCGGCGACGCCAACAGCGGAACAATTGGTGCAGGCTATATGCCGGAGCCCCCAACACATCCCGGAGTTTACAGATTTGTCGGCTGGACCATGGTGCAGAACAGCATTGCCACTGCCGACAGGTTTACCGGTTCTACCGTGGTTAACGCACCAGGTATCACCGTATTTGCCTTATGGGGTCATCAGGTGACATTCCATGGCGGCGGCGGCGCGCTTAACATCATCAACAGCCCCGGTTCTTTGGTGGGTTGTCATGGGCCGCGTCTTATAGTATCTGGGCAGTCCATAGGCTCAACCCCCGGCGTATTTGTACCCAATGCACCAAACCATCCCGGTCACACTTTTGCAGGCTGGTTTATAGACAATGACCCTGCACGGCCATTTACAGCTGCCACAGTTGTTAACGGCGATTTGGAAGTACATGCCCGCTGGGAAGAGATACCAAGACATACAGTGACCTTTGACGTACAAGGAGGCCAACTGTCAACAGAATTGGCGCCTCCCGCACCTGCTACGGTGAGGCATCCGCACTCTCTTACCCGTACGGCCGTACAAGGCAGAAGCGTTGAGCATTCGTCCAGAAATCCATATTTCCTTAACCAGGGTATTGGCTGGCCGCGCTCCGCACCGGAAGTACTACCCGCCGGCCCAACCGCCGGTATGACGCTGGAAGGCTGGTGGACACAGCCAAATGGCTGGAATGGCACAGGAGATCGCTGGGCGCCCGCTGGTGTGCTTAATCTTGCAAACGAATCTGTGCTGCCACAGCCCGGTGGCGCAGCAACCACCGTGGTTACAGAGGATATTACCGTTTTTGCCAATTGGGTGTATCGTGTTACATTCCATCCAAACGTTGGTTATATGAATCTTGGCCATGCCAATTCCCTATACGATGCGGGCTTTCCAAATCCCCGTGTTGCCGATGTCAATCGCAACCACTTCCGCGACCTAACAGTACAGGGCGGCACCATTAACGCCAATGGTCAGTTGTATAACCGTAATTCCAACACCGCGCAGCCTGTGGGCATGCCCGCCGATAATATTATGATAAGGCCCGGCTTTATATTTATGGGCTGGTGGAATATGCAACTGAACCCAAGCGTAGCCATGGGCAACGAACCGCCGGAAGCCCAGGAATTTTTAGGCACCACCCCTGTAAATACCAGCAAAACGGTGTATGCCCGCTGGATACCCCGCACCCATGTAACAATTACCTTTGATACCAACAACGGGCAATGGGTGGCAGACGACACAGACGACCGCTATGTAAACCTGCCGTCAGGTGCATATATTAACAACTACGGCCCTGCATCCATGCCGGCAATGCCGTTGGTGCCGCCGGCTCCGGGTTATATGTTTGCCGGATGGTTTGTATGTCCCGATGGTACCGGCGACCGTTTTACCCCGTCAACACAGGTTCCCGATGACATAACCGTATACGCCCGCTGGCTGCCGTATATCACCCTGGCGGTGTGTACCAACGGCGGAACATCAAATCTTATACGCTATCGTAACTTCCCCGTGGGTGTTACTTTGTATGATATGAATCTTATATGGCGCGACCATCACGGCCCGCCAACAACCACCGGAGCCCAATTAAACCTGTACGATCTCGTATGGATGGGCAATAGCGGCGTTACCACTAGGCCAGGACATCACTTAAACGCGCCACAAGTATGGAACACCGCAGCCGATGGCAATGGTGACTTGTTTACCAGATTGATGCCCATCACACAAGATATGGCCGTAAACGGCGTGTTTACCATTTATGCCCAATGGGCCATAACCGTAATATTTAACGACAACCGCAGCAGCATTGGGGCGGGCACCAATGAAGATGACAATATTTTAGGCAGAAACGCCGCAGGTGTAAATACCGCTGCTCATCGCACCCAGGTTTTGCTTGGCAGATCATTTGAAAACAACCACCTGCACCCCAATACGCACCCAAGCACGCACCCGGCTTCGCCTAATTTCCCAATGATAGGCAGAATGGTAAGCCCGCAGGACACCATACTTGACCTAACCTTTTCCAGTGCCAGCATTAACACATTTGTGCGCGGCTGGAACACCCAACCCGACGGACTTGGCGAATGGTTCTATCACGACACCATTATAACCTCCGGGCCTCTCACTCTTTATGGTATATGGTCAGAAACCCTGGCCTTCCACCCGGGTGTGGCACCACCATCCGCCATACCATACGGTCACAGATTATCACCCATAACCCCATTTACCCCCGGCCCTCTTGCCGAAGGCCATTTTGCAAATGTGGATGAAAGATTTGGCGGCACAGATCCACAATGGCCAGGGTTTACCTTTGTCGGGTGGAGTGATCAACTTAACGGCGGCGTAGGCAGCCAAGATATAATTCCGGGTATGCCCAGAACCTTCCCATTCACCATATACGCCCAATGGCATGCGCTTTTATGGTTTGACGCTACCGGCGGAATGATAACACCGGATGTGGGGCCTGCTGTTCCAGAAATGCTGTCAAGTGCCAGGGTTTTTGTTCCTCTTGCCGGTGCAATTGTTAACACCCCGGCACGCCAAAACTGGCAATTTGCGGAATGGAACACCAACAGGTGGGGCCTGAGAGACGACGACGGCCTTGTGTACAATACCGGCACCGTTGTCACCGTTACCCGCGACAACAGAGATGCACCAATAAACGGCGAAAGGTTGTTTGCCCAATGGGCCGCCAATATCAGGTTTGATGAAGGCGATGCTTTGGTTGCCGGTGGTGTTGGTACCCTTGTTGGCTATATACACGACATACCGGAGCTTGGTAATGTTGTAGACCATAACATGGGCTTGATGCCTGTTCCGACTCATCGTCCCGGCTATACCTTCACCGGCTGGGAAGTGTGGGATTATTCAGCCAATGGCGGAGCCGGCGGTTATGTGCCTTTCACTCAAAATACCGTAATTACAGACAATATGCGCTTTGTTACCGGTGCCGGCGGCGGAAGATATATTCATGTTATAGCCCGATATACCGACAGCATCCACACACTGACCATACAAAACGAATCTAATGACCCATTAGACCCATTCCCTGCAACTCCACTGCCAACAGGTCAAACCGCACCAACAAGCCAGATACCCTTTAACCAATCCGTAACACTTGCACCGGGAACCAAAACGGGCTGGACCTTCCTTGGCTGGAGGTTGCTGGCAGACCCGGCGGGTGTGGCAACCATAACAGGAACACAGTTGCCTCATGCATTTAACATGCCGGATGCTAACAGAACCTATGTAGCAGTGTGGAGCAGGAATGTTCACACACTGACCATAACAAACGAATCTAATGACACATTAGACCCATTCCCTGCATCTCCGACATGGGTAACAACCCAAACAGCGTCAGGTCAAGTGCCGTTCGACCAATCTGTAACACTTGCACCGGGATCTGTTGCAGGCTGGACCTTCCTTGGCTGGAGATTGCCGGCAGACCCGGCAGGTGTGGCAACCATAACGGTGCCTCCTGCTCATCAGTTCTACATGCCGGATGCAAACAAGGCCTATGTGGCAGTGTGGAGCAGAAATGTTCATACACTAACCATACAAAACCACCCGGCAGGTGTGGTCTTATCCACCACCACACCACCGCCATTACAAACCACATCAGGCTCACGCCCATTTGACCAAAGCATTACTCTAGAACCAGGCTATGCCCCCGGCTGGACTTTCCTTGGCTGGGTACGTGTAAACCATGGCGACACCTTTACACCACCCACAACAATAGCCGGACTGCTGCCCGCCAATCATCAATTTAATATGCCCGATGCAAATGTAACCTTTGTAGCCATATGGGGCAATGATGATGACGAGATAGGCATACCAAACAGCTTTACACTAACAATAAGCAACCACCCAACCACTGTTACTCCAACAGACCAAACCTTGTCCGGTTCGCGCCTGTTTGGTCAAGACATAGTGCTGGAGGAAGGCACGGTGACGGGTTGGACATTTGTGGGCTGGAGACTCTACGGCACCAACGACGCACCTGTGTTAGACCGCGCCTTCACCATGCCTGCCAACAACGTACATTATGTGGCCGTATGGGAGGTAAATACTCACACACTGACCATAACAAACGACCCGGCAGCCCATAACTTCCCGGCCACTCAAACACCAACCGGCCCAAGAGATTTTGGCGCAAACATAACATTGGTACCCGGTGCGGTGGAGGGCTGGACATTTATAGGCTGGAGACTGCACGGCACCAACAATACACCTGTGCTTAACCGCACCTTCACCATGCCGGACAATGATGTACATTATGTGGCCGTATGGCGCCTTACCACAACTGATGATGGCACCACACAGAACGGCCCAACAACAGGCTTTCCTGAAACAACCGGACCAGTGGAAAGACCAGAGCGAGAGCCTGAACCAGAACCGGAGCCGGAGCCTGTTGTGAAAGAGCATCACGCCTATATCATCGGCTTTGAAGATGGCTATGTGCGCCCAAGGGCACACGTAACCAGAGCCCAAGTGGCCACCATCTTCTTCCGCTTGATATCTGATGCGGACAGGGAACACTATTGGATGCAAACCAATCCATTCCCGGATGTGGTGCTGGAAAACTGGTTTAACAATGCCGTGTCCACCACAACCAACGCAGATATGTTTACCGGCATGCCGGATGGCACCTTCCAACCAAATCGCGCTATCACTAGGGCAGAATTGACCGCAGTGGTGGTACGCTTTATGGGCGTAACCCACAATGGCACAACACCAATGTTTAACGACATAGCAGGCCATTGGGCAGAGAGATATATCAACATTGCCGCCCACCACGGCTGGGTGTTTGGTTACGAAGGTCTTAACGGACGCTTCCTGCCAGACCAGCCCATAACCCGCGCAGAAACAGCCGCCATCATAAATCGTATGCTTGGCCGCCTGCCGGAAACCCCGGCCGACCTGCTGCCAAACGACATGCGCATTTGGCCGGACAACATGAACACAAACACATGGTATTACCTATATATCCAAGAGGCCACCAATTCTCACTACTATGTAAGAAAAGCGGACGGCATCCACGAAACATGGGTACAAATGCTTGTGCCGGAGCGCCCCTGGGTGCTTCTGGAAAGACCGGAATCCGTGCCACAAGACATCTTTCGTGTAATGAACTAAACCCATAACCGCAACAAAAACACCGCCCTTGCCAATCGCGCATGGGCGGTGTTTGATTTTGTATTGTTTTCGCATCCATAATATTGATACGCGTCACTTGGAAGGTTGGCAAAGCCAGCATGGACAAGAACACAAAAAAATAAGCCGCCCCGGCAAGGAATGGCTTATTTTTCACTCATAACTAAATATTATGGGTCTGGCTATAACCGCCAAACAACTTGTGGGAGTGGGTGTTCACGCATCCACTCTTTTGCATTATGCACTCTTGTTATTATAACCAAAGAGCTTTTGTGCCTGTTTAGCTCAAATTATTCGCCATCTTCCTCCACACCGGCGGCCTGTATCATACCGGAGTTTTCTATGAAGGCATTAAGTTTGTCTACCAGTGCATCGCAATCTTCCGGGCCCATACCATGGACCTGACAAGCCTCGGCCAGAGACTCATACTGGGCAGCCCGTCAGCCCACGCAATGCATACCGTGCTGCATTAATATCATGGCGGTTCCTCTATCCACAGCCAAGATGTCTGTAATAAGCATGTCCTTTGTTATTTTTTTCAAAGCAATTCCTCCTATGTCATTAAAAAATAATTACCGTATTATGCCAAGTCTGGGCCAATACACAAAGGCAGCCCGGCCCAGGATATTATCCCGCGGCAAAAAAGTATTGCGCCAGGTGCGGCTATCGTGGGAATCATTTCGGTTGTCGCCCAGGACAAAAAAGCTACCCTCTGGCACATGGAAAGTCTGGTCAGACCCCACAGCAGGCCCTAACAAAAACTCATCATTCAGCGGTTCAGACGATCCATCTATAAAAACCTGGCCGTCTATAATATCCACTGTTTCTCCCGGCATACCTATTATGCGCTTTACGTAAAGGATGGATTCATCATCGGGAAAGCGAAAAATTACCACATCATAACGCTGGGGTTCGCCAAAAACATATGACAACCGCCAAGCCACCAAGCGGTCTTGCTCAGCAATGGTGGGGCGCATAGAACCCGTGGGCACCACCGCATTTACTATCACAAAATTACGTATAAGCAGGGCGGCGGCAACAGCCAACCCCAGCATAATTATCCAAGATAATGCCTCTTTACCCGCACCTTTTTTCTGTTGTTCTTCCATTTGTTCTTCCATATCTCCCCCATATTTTCCGACATCTTTATTCATTATAACAAAAACATGCAACCAAGGCAATAGTAAAAAATACGGCTGTGGACTTCCGGGCCAAGCGCCATATTGCAGTGCAATATCGTAGGGGCGGCTGCCCCGGTTGCCCACAAACAACAAGCTACTAAACATCTCTAAAAAAGCCATGCATTGCCTATCCGTGTCAAGCTCCGCATCTACGCCAATAGGTAAAATTGCGCACCTCATGCCATGCCCAAAGTCACCGGCATAAACCACAGGGGATATTATGACTTTTCCCAAAACACTCAAGGCAACGAAGTAAATCATCCAGCACATTGGTGGAATAATACCCGAGAATCAACCTCGCCACATTGCCCATAAGCTCACTTTGGGCGATACCCCACATTGCTAAATCTTCGGGCTTTCCGCAAACTTAGCAAATGCTTTTTGTTTGGGGTCATATTTATTTTATTTCCACCCTATAAAAGTTGCATCAGACTTCGCTATTATCACCTTGCCGCTCTCCGAAATAATCACTTGCAATTTCTTTTGCATCAGGGACATTAGGAAAACACACATTTACAGTTTCATAAATGTGCTTACAGATAACATCTATCCACTTTCTTAGAGCATGCGTTTTAAAAGCCACTTCAGTATCAACAAAAGTTGCAAAAAACGCAGCAGTGACTTGAAAAAAGGAATGTGCTGCATGTTCTGCGGGACTATGCAATCCCCACTCAGAGCGCCCAGCAGATATGATGTTTTGCTCCGTTCCTGAGTTCGCCAGTCTTTTCAATGTTCCTTGCGGTGACGCATGAACAACTTTGCACGAAAACCTGTATTGTTTTTGCCAAAATTCTTTTTGGCCTTCCGGAAAATTGATGGATTTGAATATTTTTGTAAATGTTACGTCATCATTTCTGTTTTTGAAACAAGTTGCACCTTTAGCCCACTCTACACCTGTTTGAAATTCCCACACATTATCATCGGATTGATTAATAAATGCTAATGCAACATCATCGTCATTTTCTTTAATAAAAATTGCGAAGACGCTCAGCTCGAACAGAGTGCGCCAACGTGCAAATGCTCCATCAGCATAGCCATTTTTTAGCAAACAGATTATTTCTGAAAAAAACTTGGCAAGCTCGCCCATGTATGCTTTGCAATGCAAATTGTTTAAAGCCAAGACTTTTGCCCTCATTGTGTTCTTTATAATACTTGTCTTTAAAGCCATCAACACATTCAATCGTCATTAAGTACATGGAATCAAGAGCGGCAAACCCTCTCCACCATTTTTGCCTTAATCGCCCTAGGAATTCATAATCAAGATTATTTTGAAACAAAATTCGCTCATACATTATTTCTTCCATCAATGCTACGTTCTTGCTTGTCAATTCATCAAAAAGCTGTCTTTGTTCATCAATCATCGTCTATTGCCCCCATTCTGGTACCTCTCCATCAATGCCGTCACACAATGAACCATGTCAATTGTGCTATTATGCAGCAATCTGTTTGTTTGCACCATCCTCCACTTCCCACAAATAATTATACAAAAGCCCAGCCCAAATTTCAACCCGGACATAAAAAATCAGGCCTACGCGGCCTGATTTTTTATGTTGCCCCAAACTACATTGTTTCCATTGCGCCAATGCCGCCGGGCATCATCATCATGATGAACAAAAGCATCATCATGGAGTTGTCGCCCCTAAAAAGTGATCCGCCATCCATCATCATCATAAGCATAAGCAGCATCGGAAAGTTGTTTTGTGGCCCTGGTGGTCTATGATGCATTCTAACACCTCACATTTTTCATCGTTCCTTTAATTCTATTACGCCCGCCCGTGAAAAATGACTAAAGCACAAAGTTTTTGCTCGTCCATGACAAAATTTGTCCTATATATTGACCCACGCCCCACAAATGGGCTATACTGATGTAAATTCGATGGGGTGATGAACATGAAAAGTCAAGATTTCGGCGCAGAGGTGACAGTAGTGCGTACCGTCTTTTTACGCAAAGTAAATGTGGCCGCGGCGGCCTTTTTGATATTCCTAAGCATACAGGGCCTTGTAACCACGCTGTTTTCATCACCAACCACAGCCGAACTTGCCGTCGGCATAGCCCTCATCCCGGCCGCCCTGGTCTACGGTTTTGCCGCCTTAAACAGCTATATGTCCAAAATTTTTGTTTACGAGCGTGGTTTAATTATAAAAAGCCTTCTAAGCAAGAAGGCCTTGGGGGACGCGGACATAAAGCGCGTGGGTTTTTATCGGGCCAATATGCGTAAAATGCAAATAACCATAGTACACAAAACCGGCAAGCCCATCACAATAAACACCGCAAAATATCAGAATTACGAACCTGTTGTGGAATACCTAAAGAAATTTAAGCAGGGGCCAACCCCCGCAGTCGTCCTCGGGCGGCAAAATGCCGCCCCTACAGTTGCACGCGATACCCAATATAATATCCAGCCCGGCGAAAACCCAAATGCAAAGCCGCACCAAGATTAAGATAATCATTTCTGTCCACCATAAACAGCACTTCCTTGTGGCCATCGGCCAACACCTGCTTCGCGGCGGCACCAATCAGGGCCACCTTGTCCTCTATACCATCGGCCACCACACAATAAATCTCATAACCACGGCGCACAAGTGCATAGCCGGTTATTTCGCCATCACAAAACACCCCAAAAATACCCCAACCCGCCAGATGTTTGCGCAATCTTTCGCTGTGCCAACACATATCCGGGTTTTTTGCATCGTGCAAGGCGGCAAAAACGGCAAAGTTCCCCTCGTCAATGGCCACAGCCTCTTTGGTGACTACGTCAATCAAATCCTCACGGGCTAACCGTAGTTCTATATAATCCTTGGCCACCTCCGCCCCAATGCTTTTCAAAAAATCAATGGGCGCAAGGGTGTTAAGAAAGCCAAAATCCACCGCAAAACCGGGATATTCGGCCCTAACCTGCCGCCAAACCCCTTCGGCGTCTTTCTCCGTTATATCGTCAATCTGTACGCGGTTTTCCTCCGCATCCACCAAGACCCGCAGGCCTGCAATATTAACAATCGGCATTATTTTTGTACCTCACATTCTTTTCGATTCTCTCAAGGGAATTAGCTATTCTGTCTATGGGCTGTCTTCCTTTGTTTATCTGTATGTCGCTTACCCAGTGATAATTGCTCAAATTCATGGCCAAAGAATCGGCGTCACTATCTAGTTTTCCATCGGGTTTCCTCCATTCATATGAATAAGTGATATGCACATCGTTATCTCGATACAGCACATAACTTCCAAGTTTTGCGAAATAAATCTTTCGGCTTTGTTGTGGGGCAAGGTCAAATTGCGATCGCATAAATAGTTCAAGTTTCTTCTGAAATCTTTGCGCCCGTTCCAAGCTTACTTTTTCCGATTTCTGACCAACTGCACGCACAAAGTCACTGTCAAAAGTTATAGATACTTTGCCGGCATGACGAGTACCTTGATTTGTTATAGTGAAGTAAAGTGTTTTGTTGTCGAAGTTTGCATCGAATGCAATGATAACTAACGCTCGCTCTGACTGCTCTCTTTGGTAGATCATTTCAGCCAGTGCTGCCTTAGACGTTTTATTGGCCCGAAAGGCCGCAATTATAGCACACAGTGTTAAAATCGCGACCAAACCCGCCACAATCGAAGAAATCGCCGTCCAGTCTATCGTACATAAATCAAAGTGCATATTTTCCCCATTTCTTAGCCATAGAGACTACATCGAGCTGGATTCGCTTAGTGAACGAAATAAATTTAGTAAATCCAGCTAATGCCCTCACTTCTTGCGCTTACCAAAAATACCCTTCTTGCCGTCGTCAATATTTTCGTCATCTTCGGCAGCAAACTGACGTAGCAGCTCCTTTTGGGCGTCGGTAAGGCTGCGCGGCACAACCACCTTAAAAGTGACGACCATATCCCCCACCCTATTGGGCGCGTTAACATGGGGCACACCCTTGCCACGCAGGGTTATCACACTTTCCGGCTGGGTGCCGGCGGCCAATTTATGAACCTCCTGGCTATGGGGCGTTGGTATGTTAATTTCGCCGCCCAAGGCTGCGCGAGCAAAAGATATTTCTTTATCCATATACAGATTATTGCCCCGGCGGCCATACAGCCTGCTGGGCGACACCAACACCCGCACAAAAAGGTCGCCTTTGGGCGCACCCACGTCACCCGCCTCGCCCTGGCCGGTGTAGCGTATACTTTGGCCATTGTCTATGCCCTTGGGCACCTTCACCGATATCTTCTTGCGTTTGGCCGCCTTGCCGCTGCCGTGGCAGCCGCCGCACGGGTCTTTAATAACCCTGCCGGCCCCCTGGCATGTGCGGCATGTACCTGTGGTCTCCATATACCCCAGGGGCGTTTGCACCGTCTGGCGCACCTGGCCACTGCCCTTGCACGCCCGACAATTATCCGCCGTGGTACCCGGCTTTGCACCGCTGCCCTTACAGGTGTCGCAGGTGTCTTTTATATTAAATTCCAGCTCCCGTTCCACACCAAAAATAGCTTCCTCGAAGCTGATTTGCATATTTATCTCCACATCATTGCCGGGCACGGGGCCGCGCTTGCGCCGTCTGCCGCCGCCAAAGCCGCCCAGGTCGTTGATTATATCCGAAAAATCAAAGCCGCCAAAGCCTCCGAAACCGCCAAAGCCCTCAAAGCCGCCGCCAAAGCCAGCATCACCGGCACTGTGGCCAAATTGATCATACTTGGCCCGCTTGTCGGCATCGCTCAGCACCGTATATGCCTCGTTTATTTCCTTAAACTTAGCCTCCGCCGTGGCATCACCGGGGTTAGAATCCGGGTGATACTTCTTCACCATGCCCCGGTACGCCTTTTTTATCTCGTCTTCCCCGGCACCCTTTTTTATCCCCAAAACCTCGTAATAATCCTGTTTCGCCATTTATGTTTAGTCCCCTTTTTCGTCCAATTCCAAATATGTTGATTGACCAATATCACAGCAGTCCGTGATGTTTTCTCGAACTTCACTTGGTGCTCTGTTAAGTAGACGCCGTGTTGCCACATCCACCAATTCAAGCACACCACTTTGTTTATAGAACGCATTTAGCCCAGAGTACTCAAAGAAAGCTTCTCCAGCCCTATTCCTAACGGGCGTAGTTAAAAACTGCAAAACTACTAACAGTACCGCAACATAGTTTTTGTTTGTCTGTTTCCTTTCTAGCCTTCCAATTCTTTGCTCCAGCGAGATGGTGTAATCAGTGACTTGAAGTGAAAATTCTTTTGCCTCTTTTCCCACTTCCTCCACAACCAACGCTTCGCTGTCTACTGTCAAATTGCCATTGTCATCACCGTCAAAAATATAGTCATTAAAATTAATTAGCGATATTGCGGCATTCAAAACAGGAGTAAGTCGGCCGATATCAGAGAAAATCGGCCGCTTTAACGACAACATCGCCTTTTGTAAGCTGGCAATACTTGCAGAATAATTCTGATATCTGACACTTATTGGTTCTATGAATTTATTGCGGTAGTCCGCTTGCTCTTTGAATGATGCTACCATCTTCAAAGTGGGCGAATCTATGGTGTACTTCCACAATGAATTTTCAATCATAGTCTGATGCAACGAACTATTGACAATCGCTTGAACTTGATACATTAGCCCTTGCCTTGTCATCGCTGTAGGCAGATCAGATTTTAAAAGCATATTTTGTATGCCTTGGAAGCGTTTCGTAGCCTCTACTGCTACCGCAAAGTTGCTTTGAATCATTTTAAATCCCCCGCTTTACCATCCCTTGTCTTTTGGCAATTTTACTCGACATTTTCGGTCATATTACCTTTTTTAAGCTTTCGGCAACAACACAAAACGTGGAAATATCACACTTTCCACGTTTTGTGCATTTTTGTTATTCTTCGTCAACCTCTTGGTAATCCCCTTCCACAGTGCCATCCTGGCCCATGTCCTCCGGCTGGCCTTCCCCTTGCTGCTCTGCCGCGGCCTGGTATATCCTACCGGCCACCTCTTGCATCAACTCCATCAGGGCGGCAATGTCCGCTTGCAGGGTTTGGGCATCTTCCTGTGTCATGGTATCTATATTCATGCTGTCGTTGGTAGATTTTAGTTTGCCAAGTGCCGCCTCTAAGGCCGCCGCATCTTCGCCTGTTATGGTCTCTTCGTTATCTTTCAGCAGTTTTTCCGTTTGGAAAATGGCACTATCAGCCTCGTTTTTCACATCAACAACTTCTTTGCGCACGCGGTCTGCTTCTTCAAATTGCTTGGCCTCGTCCACGGCTTTTTGTATGTCATCGTCGCTCATTTTGGATGAGGCGGTGATGGTTATTTTCTGCTCTTTGCCGGTACCCATGTCCTTGGCAGATACGTTTACAATGCCGTTGGCGTCAATGTCAAAGGATACTTCTATTTTCGGGACACCGCGCGGGGCGGGCAATATGCCGTCCAGGCGGAATTCGCCCAATTTTTTGTTGTCCCGGGCAAATTGACGTTCGCCCTGTACCACCACAATATCCACGGCGGTTTGATTATCAGCCGCTGTAGAGAATACCTGCTTGGCATTGGCCGGTATGGCTGTATTGCGATCCACCAAGCGGGTGGCCACGCCGCCAAGGGTTTCTATGGCCAGGGAAAGAGGTGTTACGTCCACCAAAATAAGGTCTTTAAGAGCCTCGTCACCGGAAAGCTTGCCACCCTGTATAGCAGCACCAACGGCCACACATTCATCGGGATTGATGCCCTTAAAGGGTTCGTGACCGGTAATACGCTGCACAGCGTCTTGTATGGCTGGTATGCGGGTGGATCCACCCACCAACAACACCTTGCCCAATTGTGCCGCGGATATGCCGGCGTCTTTAAGGGCCACATTTACAGGCTCTATGGTTTTTTCCACCAAATCTGCAGTTAGCTCGTTAAGCTTAGCCCGTGTAAGGCGCATGTCCATATGCTTTGGCCCGTCCTGGTTGGCGGTAATAAAAGGTATATTTATATCCGTCTGAGTTACGGTAGAAAGCTCTTTTTTGGCCTTTTCCGCCGCTTCTTTTACCCGTTGCATAGCCAGCTTGTCTTTAGCCAGGTCGATCCCTTCCACATTTTTGAACTCTTTTACCAGGTGCTCAATAATGCGCTCATCAAAATCATCGCCGCCAAGGCGATTTACGCCGTTGGTAGACAATACCTCCACCACGCCATCACCAATATCAATGACAGACACGTCAAAAGTGCCGCCGCCAAGGTCAAACACCAGTATTTTCTGCTCTTTTTCGTTGTCCAGGCCATAGGCAAGGGCGGCAGATGTGGGCTCGTTTATAATACGCTTTACATCAAAACCCGCTATTTTACCGGCGTCTACCGTAGCTTGACGCTCATCATCGCCAAAATATGCCGGCACAGTGATAACCGCCTCGGTAACAGGGCCGCCAAGATATGCCTCGGCATCGGCCTTTAGCTTCTGCAAAATCATTGCGGAAATTTCCTGCGGCGTGTACGCCTTGTCGTCTATGGTGATTTTCTGTTTTGTACCCATAAGGCGTTTTATGCTCATAACTGTATTGTCCGGGTTTGTAATGGCTTGGCGCTTGGCGGCTTCGCCTACCAGGCGTTCACCGGTTTTGGTAAAGCCCACAATAGACGGCGTTGTGCGGCCGCCTTCACTGTTTGCAATAACCACAGGCTTGCCGCCTTCCATTACCGATACACATGAATTTGTGGTTCCCAGATCAATTCCTATAATTTTTGCCATATTTTCTATTCCTCCTGTTTAAATGAATTGGTTCGACTGTGACGGAGCGTTTACGCTCCGTGGTTTTTCACGCTTTGTTTACAAAGCGTAGGTTTTCACGTTGCGTGAACGCAACGTTGTCGCTGAAACGCGCGAACACCCCGTCAATTTGTGTAAGCTTAATCAATTAGCCACGACCACCATAGAGTGTCGTATGACGGTATCTCCGTGCATATATCCCGCCTGCAACTCCTCCACCACCTGGTTTTTGTCAAGACCTTCGTCTTGTATATGGGATACGGCGGCATGATATCTTATGTCAAATTGTTGTCCGACGGCATCAATTTTCGCAACACCCAAACCACCTAACACAGTAGTCAGCTGGTTTTGTATCATCAGCACACCGGCGGCAAAACCATCGGCGGCATCCACATTTTGCAGGGCCCGCTCCAAATTATCCACAACAGGCAACAGCGCAACAATCGCCTCCCGTAGGCCTTTGTTATACATCTGGCCCATTTCTTTTGCGGTGCGGTTGCGATAATTTTCAAATTCCGCCGCTTGCTGCTTTATTTTATCCAAATACAGGGCATTAAGTTCTGTAATTGCTGTCAGCTCATCGCAACCCCCAGCTTCTTCACCCACATTCTCTTCCGCCACTTCTCCATATAATTCCTTGTCGTCCATTTGCGCCTTCCTTTCTACCTATCAATTTCGCTTAAAGTCAAATTTTTAACAATAGCCCCCAGCACCGTCATCACTTGAGAATAATCCATCCTGGTGGGGCCTATAATTGCAATGTTGCCGGAAAAATGCTCATTTATGCGGATTTTCGCTTTGATAACCGAACAGTCCCGCAGCATGGTATTTTCATTTTCGCCGCCAATAATCACCGTAATTTGCTCCGAATTATCCGCCAACAATGTCAGCAAGCTCTCTTTTTCTTCCAGCGTGCCCACAACCGCCCTGGCTTTGCCCAGGTCGGCAAATTCGGGAAAATCCAATATATTCTTCATGCCGCTGGTGTATACCTGCACATTGTCGGCAGAGGCCAAAGCTGCATAAACCGCATCCATCAGGGGCGACACCAAGCGGACGTCAAAACCAATCTCCGCAAAACGATGGCGGGCCATACCCGTAAAAAGCTCACACAAATCATCGGCGCTGGCCCCCTTAAACAGGTTTGTAAGCTCCACAGACATCCGTCCGGCCACTCCGTGGTTTGGTGCCTGGTGCACAATCACCATCTGGTTTTTCACGGCTTTAAGGTCTGTAATAAGCATCATGGCCATAGCATAGTCATCCACCGGCACAAGCTGTATATGCTGTATTTTATGCCGCCTTACCAAAGGCTCGGCGGCCACAGCCGTATAGCTGGTGACGTGGCTGACAGCTCTGGCCACATCCCGCATCATTTGGTCAATGCGGTTTACATCCATGGCAATTGCCCTCTTTAAGTACTCTCTATGATCCTTATTTAAGGGCTTTTTAGGCATTACCCGGTCTACATACAGACGATATCCTTTATCCGACGGCACCCGTCCGGAAGACGAATGGGGTTGCAATATATAACCCATATCCTCCAAATCGCTCATTTCATTACGAATAGTGGCCGACGACACGCCCAGGTCATACCTTTTGGCAATGGTGCGGGAGCCAATAGGCTCTGCCGAAGCAATATAATCGCTGACAATGGCTTCGAGGATTTTAGTTTTTCTGCGGTTAAGCATACAATCACACCCCTTGCAGGCGGCACTGTGCCGGTTTGTTGTTAGCACTCGTACCAAGTGAGTGCTAACCGAGAATAATATACCATGGCAGGGATTATTTGTCAAGAGTTTTTTTAACAATATTGCCGCGGCATAGACAGCCCATTTGCGGCCCATTTGCGGCCCATTTTTTGGTTGCTTTTTATTATTTATTTTCTGTTGACATATCACCAAATAAGGTATATACTTGAAAATAGTAGCACAATATTACCCATGGATGCGAGCATCTGCCAAAGCGGATGTGTGTTTTTGTGGTTTAAAGGTGTTGCGCTACAAGGTAGAGGTCTCAGGTGCTTTGGATTAGGAATCCAGCCAGCCATTGCGGTCTTTGCCGGTGCCAAAAACTGGTGTTGTTGGGTCGATTGACGACCACATAGTCCGGATTTTGGCGGGTTAAGAAAGCCGGATATCGGCACCTTTGCTGTGGATTACATAAAGGCTTTTGTGCAGTTGGCGGTCTGATTTTTTTGACGCAGGGCAGGCATAATTATGGTTTATTACAGCCAGATTGTGGTTAAATGCTGTGTGTTTATAGAAAAAGGTTGTTAATTGCGATGTAATGTGCGGGCAAAAATGAAAAATCATATCGACAGGACGGCGGAGCACCGTTAAAATTTTTCGCCGGGTTGCCTTGTAAAATTAAGGAAGGTTATGCTGCGATCTTTTTACAGATACAGCAAATTATTATCCTAGGGCAACCCGTGGTAAATTGAGATGGTATGTGCTGGTATTGTTATATCATGATTTTTTGTTAAAAAATTATCCATACCCTTGGCGCGAAATTTGCGGCGGCATCGCCGGGTTTTTGCAAGCTTCGTTTGGGTTACGTTCTTTGACAACAGACTGGTAACGAAACAATGTCGATACAACTTCTCTTAGCCCTGCGGTTTGCTTGCGGCAAGCCCTTGTGCTCGACAGAGTGTTCGGCTTTTGCGCAACGAATTTTTGCTAGCAGACAAATTTCAGTGATATTTGCAAAATTTTATTCTGCCTACCCTACCAAGCAAAAATGAAGGATTCAGATTGCGTTTCACGCAATCATATTGCGCAAATAGTTTCGTTACAGGCTTAGTTGAGGTAGGTTTGTTACCAAACGTTTGGTACAAACACACCCCGACAAAGCAATAGATTTGGTATTTTATAGCCGGTTTTTTTTCAAAGATGCCCGGTTGTAAAATACAAAAAAGAGCAGGATAAAAAGACTTCCGATATCCTTAGGCCTGTCCGTAAACCCGTTTTACACAGTACAGTTTACGAGCAGACCTCATGCAAGACAGCAACATGCAGTTTGCACCACAAGCTTGATGCCCATTTGCATTCAAGACAATATTTAAATGAAAGAGAAACACACAACAAAGTCCTTGTGTTGCTTTTATGCAATATAAACGCCATTGATAGGCGAATATTGAAAAACTGCACAGGGCGAAAAATAGCACCAAATGTAAGTTAAAAATACGGAACGTAGAAAGGAGGCTGTTTCTGATAGTGGGACATATCACTAAGAAGCAGTTTGCGAGAGTTGTCAGCGTGCTTTTGGCAATGCTGATGATCTTCGGTAGCGTTCCGGTGGACCTGTACGCAGGGACTATTGGAAGCGTTATTGAAGATTCTGCGCCAGAGTATGAGGATACATACGCCGCTGACCTTGTGCATTACGAGGAAGAGACGGAGTATGACCCTTATGCTGACGCAGTATATTATGAATATGAGTATGACTACGATGAGAGCATAATCCAGTGGCATTCTTTTAGCGGCTATGTTATGTCGGAAGACTATGACACGCCATTGTATGGTGCTGCCGTTTCTCTTTACTTTGAAGGCCACTTGCACGCACGTGTATTTACGGATTATCAAGGCCGTTTTTATTTAGAGGCCAGACCGTTTAATCTTGATAATTTAGACGGATGGGCTTTGACGGCTGGTTATGAAGGATTTTATGCAGAATATGCTTGGTTGGAAGAATATATTGACGAAGTATTTGCAATTGCGGACGGAATCATCCCTGTAACCATCAATTTCTATCTGGAGGAGATTGTCGAAGTTGATTGGGACGGTTCTCTTGTTATAAGCGGTATTGTTGCTTCTTATGAAAGCACATTGCCCATTGCAGGCGCGAATGTACGTCTTTTAGGTTCTGAGGGCGAAGTTTTTACCGCCCAAACCGATGCATATGGCGTGTATGAGATATTTATCGTATCAGATGACGCATATGACCCTATTGATCTTGGCTCATTGTTGTTAGGCGCCACAATCATGGCATCTCATGCTGGTTATCGTACACAAATCGTTGATATGGACGATTATATCGGATATATTGACGCATATGGCGGTCTTGCCGTTAATTTTGAGCTTGTGCCGGCCCCGTATATACCGGCGGGCATGGCTTTGGCCCACGGCACCGTAACATTGGGATACGGCGAAATTGTTGAGGGCGCGCGAGTTGTGTTTATGCCCAACGACATATTTGCCGACGAAGATGATTTTATCATCGCATACACAGATGCAGACGGCAGATACAGCATACTTTTACCGGCATCAGAGGCCGAGGAGTTTGCTGCATGGGCTACATATTATATTGAAGAAACAACCGCTGTACTTGACGCTTTTGGCAATATGCTGTTTGATGAATACGGCGAAATAATAACAGAAACCACAACATTGTTTGCTACAAGCGGCATGGTGGAGCTTGTTATTGCCGCCGGTGAAGCTGCGGAGCTTGATTTTGAACTTGAATGGGTTCACGCAAGAGCCACATCGACACCTATAGGCATATATACCTGGGCTGACCTTAATGCATTCTTTAGCGGTTTTATGGGCACCAATTTTGATAATTTTTATCTTGGTGACAACATCACTGTGCCAGCGGGCAATGCACGCAGCGGACGTGGTTATGTTGGCGGCTTTCCGTTTTTGGGTACCTTTGACGGTCGCGGCCATTCTATAACCGACCTTCGCCTTAGACCATTAACCGCCGACGAACGCACAGCAGCTCTTACCATGGGCGGATTTGATGTCAATGATTTTGGCTTTATCCGCGTATTAGGTGACGGCGCAGTTATCGAAAATATTAACTTTGTTAATGCGCATTACACTGAGGCCGCAGGTTTTGCCGCCTGGAACACCGCAACGGGCAATATTGGTCTTGTTGCAGGTCGTGTTGCTCCGGGGGCCACTGCCACCATCCGTAATGTTGACGTAATAACCACCGGCACCGCAGAAGGTACAAGATCCCAGATAAGCATAACCGGCACACGCACCGTAACCAATAAGAGAATTGGCGGCGTGGTTGGTCATACCGGTCTCGGTTCTGTACTTAATATCATTAATACCAATGTTAACTATACCTTAAACTTTGCTTCCACCGGGCCTATTCCGTCCGTAGGCGGCATGATTGGTTTTGCCAGCGGTGTTGTTAACATAAGCAGCGGCAGCAACGACCCTGCTGTGCGCAATACAGTTGTTATGGCCCAATTGGGCGGTGCCGTGCGCCAAAATATTGGCGGTGTTATCGGTGTTGCCACAGGGGCGCTTGATATCCGCAACCTTAACGTATCCGGTGCCATCACGGGCGCTCTTAACGCGGGCGGCGTGGTTGGCAACAGCTTGTTTGCGGGTGCGGGATCTGTGCATATCACTAATGTGGACAGAGTAGCCGGAAATATAACCGGCGGCGGCGGCGACGCTACCGGCGTTGGTGGTATATTTGGTAATGTGGCGGCAGCTGTCATTACAAACAGCCATCGTTTGGCTGGTATAGCCGCATCCCCCAACAATTTGGGCGGTTTGGTAGGTCGTGCAATCGGCACTGTAGAGATTCATAATTCTCACAACCACGGCACGTTTAGCAATACCGGCGCAAACCAGCCTCGCGGCGTTGGCGGTATTGTCGGACGCGTTACCGCAACAGGTAATGTCACCATAAACGGCTCAATAAACCATTCGTCTATAAACACCGCATTTAACGCCGGTAATTACGGCGGTATTGTGGGCAGAACCCAAGGACGTCTTACCATACACAATGCACAAAACCTTGCCGCGTACATAAGAGGTAACAACGACGGCGGCACAGGCACTGCTCTTCGTTTCGGCGCAGGCGGTATCGTGGGACGCGCAAACAACTCTGTTATCCGCATATACGACACCACCAACAATGCCAGAATCGATGGTCGTCCACGTGATGGCGGTATCGGCGGCATTATTGGTTTTGCCGATGGCGGCGGCTCCACCACCCTTACCCGCGTAACAAACACCGGCGTAGTGCACGCGCAAGAGCGTATGCGCCATCGTGCGGGCGGCTTGGCGGGCTGGATGCGCAACCCCATAACCATTGAGGGTAGCACAAACACCGGTAATCTTACCAATGCACAGGGCACCGGTACAGGCAGAAACCAGCAATTTGGCGGCCTTATAGCACGTGCTGACCACAACACCGTTATAAACAACAGCCAAAACTACGGCGATATTATTACTGATACCGGCCGTACTCCACGCGGTTTGGGTGGCCTTATAGGCGAACACCGCGGCCGTCTTACCATAACAAACTCCTATAACAGAGGAGACCTTGGTTCGACCATCACATCCGGCCAAGCCACAAACACCCCCATAGGCTGGGGCGGTATTGTCGGCCGTTCTGATATGGGCGGCACAGGTGCTGCAAACCGTGTTGTGACAATGACCAACGTAACAAACTTCGGCAGAGTAGGTGCTGCAACAGGCAACGTGCCACGTAACGTGGGCGGAATCATCGGACGTACGGTAAACCGTACACGCGCCAATTATACCCTTAACAATGTTGTAAACCATGGCGCAATACGCGGCAATACAACCGTCGGCGGCATAATTGGTCTTAATGACACACCAAATGTCACCATCAATAATTCCGCAAACCACGGTACTGTTTCATCTGCTGTGGTTGCTTCCAGCCTTGGCGGCATTGTTGCACGCAGCACCAGAGCCAACCTTATAATACGCAACACCTTTAACACAGGCAGTGTTACACCCGGCGGAACAGGCAATGCCGCTCTGGGTCAAGCCTATGGCGGTCTTGTTGGTATGATAACCGCCGGTGTTGTTATAATCGAACGCAGCTTTAACGCCGGCAGCATTACCGGTACCAACCAAAACACAGGCGGTATTGTCGGCCGTTCTAACGGCAGAAGACAACTTACCATTCGTGACGTATACAACATAGGTACGGTTACGATGCCAAGAGGCACAAGTGCCACCAACCTGCGCTCGGGCAATGGTATATTAGGCCACAGAGGCGGCGGCCCGGTGAGAATGTACAACGTATTTAACGCTGGCAGAACTCAAGGACGCCCAATCTATGGTCAGGCAACCATTGCACCCGGTGCAAACGGCGGCAATATTGGCACATATATGCGTTTTGAAAACGTATTTTTCGATACCACCGTCCACACTGGCATTATGCAAAGACAACATCTGAGAGGCACTCTCCAAGGTGTTCCCACAGACCTTCTTACCAGAGGTATTTTGCCGGGTATTGACGGGCTAAACTGGCTTAGCGGCACAGCCCCATTGACCGAAGGCGAAACCGTACTTAACACCTATCCGTATCTGTACTGGCAAACCAACGCACCCGGCACACCTATAGGAAATAGGGTGCTGGAAACCCGTTTTGTCTTTGCTATTACGGATATTAACAACAACGCTGTTATGGACCTGCCCGGAGCCGGAAGCAGAACCACGTATTTTGCTATGATACCGGACAGACTGGAAGGATCAAGATTTTTCCTTCCATATGCAGGGGCTGCCCAGCATATGACACCCATACCTACGGCACATGCAACTGTCACATTTACCAGAACAGGCCCTATGTCCCTTGGCGCGATAAGCGATAACTGGGTTGTAGGCTTTGATGATTCTGACAGGTCTGCCGTAGCCATAAGGGCTGTTGATGAAATTAACAACGTACCCATAACTCATGCGCGCTTTACCGTTAACGGCGTGCCTGTGGCTGCTACGGAAACTTTTGGCGGCATAATTCTGATAGAAATTGATGACATAGGGGCGGTTCCGCAGTTTCTCGGAATAACAGCCTTTGGCTATCACCCTATCGAAAATCGTCTGCTTACCATGGAGGAAATTGTCACACCGGCGCTTCTCATAGAAATTCCTATGCAAAGAGCACCCATAGACAATATTCGTGTTGTACTTCGCGATGATTACCCCGATGCTCCTGTCAACAACAGGGTGCTGGCATCAACTGCGGCTACAGCAGGTCAAAACTCCAGGCTGCGCCACGACAGAACCACCCCGGCATATCCTAATTATGTTCCTGTACAGGGCGGAAACACTGCCAACAGACACTTCTTCCTGCCGACGGTATATCTGTTTGACACAATGCAGCCGGCCGCTGATTGGTTTTTGTATCGCCCGGACGGAACATTTGTGCTTACATATCAGGACTTTTTAAGAAACGCAGCCGGCACAGAGCTTACCGGTTCCGGCACAGCAGCCGACCCATGGGTTGTCAACATATACCTTGAAGACGTTGGCGTCGACAGGCGGGTTCTTAGGGTTATTGAAATACAACCTGTCGATGACGCCGAAGGTTATGCAATAGTAACCATACCCCACGGCGGCGGCACACATGTGCAGGTAGAAACGCGCAACCCCGAAGGTTTTGCCGGACCTGCCCCGGTGGTAGCCACAGTAGGCACCGCCAACCTTTGGAACATAGATTTTGGCACCGTGGATACACAAGTTAGGGTTCATGCTGCCGGCTACAGATCCAGTGAGTGGCTGTACATAGAAGATCAGCTGGATGTTAACGAAGAAACAGGCGTTGTGGCAAACACCTTCCCGGTTGTTTTGGACAGAGAGATTCGCTTCACCATCCAAGTGTACGAAGATTTTGTTTTGGAGCGGGACGAATATGGTCAACCGACAAATACGTATCGCAGACCTATACCGGGAGCAACTCTTTTCCTTGCGGAAGACTGGCTTGGCGGTTTATACCAAGCCATCGCACCTACCGGACCAGGCCTTTTTACCAATGTGCGTGCCATCGAAGGTGAAGAAATTATCGTTTCTGTGTCAGGCTTCGCTTCTGAGCATCACACGGTGGACTGGTTAGCTGACGTAGTAGAGGGCGCAGAAACCCACCCGGATAGACCAACAGGTCAACCCGCGCCTGGTTTTACAACCACATCCCCACGTGATGCGTGGTCTTCTTTCAACATAGTGTTGGAAAGAGAAGCCGGAAACTATCTTACCGGTTTTGTGCGTAGCACGGCAGCAGGTAATCCTGTTATTCCTTATGCGCAGGTCACACTGATTACCGTAGGTGGCTATGCAAGAACAACCCAGGCTTCGGCCGGCGGATTCTTTGAATTTGCCAATCTGCCTTCGGGCGACTTCGCGTTGTATGCCAGCCATCCTCAGTTCCAAACCAATGTGCCTATCCCGCTGACATTTGTAGGCGAAGGTATGCACAGAAATATCTATCTTGATCCAGGCACAACCAACCAGCATTTGCTGTATGTTCGTGTTATGGACAGAGCAACCCCGGCAAATCCCATAGTTGCCAGCAGCGTGCTTTACGGAATCCTTGGACTGGAACCCGTAAACCTTGATGAAGGCTTGTGGTCTGTAAACCTTAACAGCCGTGCTGCCGGACTTATAACAGCATCTGCAACAGGATTTGTCACCGGCACAACCCTTGCATCGGAACATGATGAAGGTTGGCCAAATCACGTATTTGCGGTTATATCCCTAGCCAGAGTTGTACCGGACTTTAGAGTGTATGTGGTGGATGACCAAGGCGTCCCATTGTCTACGGCAGAATTGACGATGACAACGGAAACCGTCACAGATTTACCCATAACACGCGACCCGGCACCACCATTCGGCAGATTTACAGTGACTACCGACGAAACTGCGGTATTTACAGCAAGCGCGCCGGGCTTTGGGCCGATAACCGAAGCAATAACCAATGCCCACATTGCTGCGGGATTCATGACAATCCAGCTTACGCAACGTGTGCCCGTCCCAATGACGGTAAGAGTTGTTTATGATTCTACAGGCGAACCCATTCCACACGCTACCTTGCAACGGAGACCTCACGGCTCTACCGTTCACAGCGATGTGTTGGGCAATGACACAGGCGTGTTTACTGTAAATCTGACAGTAGGCGACAGACTGGTAGGTGGCGCAACAGGCTTAAATCCTGTGCCACACGACCCTGTTACGTCGGCAGACCTGGCAGCAGGAGTAATCACCATTCGCCTTACCGAACGTGTACCTTTTGATAACTTTATTGTAAGAGTGATAGACCCTAACGGAGATCTTATTCCCCATGCGCAGCTAAGCGCATCCCGTAACAGCGTTACCCCTGTACCCGGCATGACCATAACCCCGGGCACCGGCACTAACGCAGGTAGATTTGTCGCAGATGGCGTAGAGCTTGGCGATACATTTAACGCAACGGCAGTGGGATTTGACCCGAACACAGGTGCTGTTACCATTGAAAACTTTAACCCCACAACCGGCGCGGGCACCCTAAACATAACCCTGCAACCGGTAGTTGATCCGATAGAAGTAACAGTAGAAGTGCGCGCCCTAAACGGCGGCGGCATTATTACAACTGCAAGCCTTACCCACAATGGCCAGCCGGTCTTAACCGGAGCCAATGGGGTGTTCACTCTTGAACTTACAGGCGCAAATGTAATGCCTCCTCCTGATGTTCTTGTTGCAAGTGCTCTGGGCTTTGACACTTCCGCCGAGCGTGCCATAGTATACACCGACCTTGTCAGTCAACTCATCGTTATCTATCTTGATGCCGGCATCGACACGCCTCCGGTAACAGTAACCGTAGAAGTGCGCGAAGGCACGGCAACGGGACCATTGATCACTTCCGCGCAGCTTTTGCACGGAAATGTCCAGGTGCCTGGCAATGACACAGGCGTATTCACCCTCCAGCTTACCGGAGCAAACATTGGCAACAGGCTTAACGCATCCGCATCCGGCTTTGGTGGCAACCACCACTATATAGTCGATGGCGATATCGTTAATGGCCACACCATTGTAATTGTTCTTCAGCGCGGTGACTACACCCTCACCATCACCAACACCCCCGCCACTCTCACCCACAACAACCAAATCCTTACCGCCGGTACGGACACCTTGGTTGTCGGCAGTGCCAATGCCGTGCAGTTTGGC
>WQVZ01000016.1 GCA_009785595.1 Defluviitaleaceae bacterium
TACATTCTTCTATACATCTTTTGCGGTTAACCCCGTGGAAATGGCAGAGAATTTAAAGAAAAACGGCGGATTTATCCCCGGTATACGTCCGGGTAGGCCAACCAGCGATTATATTGCCCGCACGGTTAACAGAATGTCCTGGATAGGCGCGGTGTGTTATTCTATCATCGCCATCATCCCGGTTGTTGTGGAGTGGACCCTGGGCGTAGAAGTTGGCTTTGGCGGTACAACATTGCTGATTGTTGTTGGTGTTGCCCTTGAGCTTGTAAAACAGCTTGAGTCACAACTACTGATGCGCAATTACAAAGGCTTCCTAGGAAACTAACCGGGAGGATAAAAACACCATGCGGCTTATTATTTTAGGGGCCTCCGGTGCCGGCAAAGGCACCCAGGCACAGGCAATTGCCAGCCATTTTGGCGTGCGGCACATTTCCAGCGGAGATTTTTTGCGGGAAGAAACAAAGGCGGACACCGCCCTGTGCCGGGCTGTTAAAAGGTTGATAGACAGAGGAGATTTGGTGCCGGACGAACTTATGCTATCCATGATGCATGAGATTTTGGAAGGCGACAATTTCATCCTGGATGGCTTTCCCCGCACATTTGCCCAGGCATTGGCTTTGGACGAGATATGCGGCAAGCTGGGTTGTCAAATAGACATGGCCCTTAACATCCATGTGCCTGATGATGAGGTTATACAGCGCATTACGGGGCGCAAAGTATGCCCCGATTGCAAGGCAATGTTCCACATTATCTTCTATCCGCCCAAGCAGAATTTTATCTGCGACCATTGCGGCGGCAGGTTAGAGCAACGGCCGGACGACACCGCTTCTACCGTGCGCAACCGTTTGAAGATATATCACGAAAGAACATTGCCCATCATAGATTTTTACCAGCGCCAAAACCTGCTGATATCTACCGGCGGCGTTGGCGATGCAGATGAAATTACAGGAAACCTTATAAGGCTTCTTGAGGAAAGACTAGGTAAAAATGGCCATTGTAATTAAAAATCAATTGCAAATTGAAAAGATGCGCAAAGCGGGCGTGCTGGTTAAGGGGGCATTTGACCTTTTGGCCGGTGCCATAGCAGAAGGTGTTACTACCAGGGAGCTTGATGGTATTGTGGCCGGTTATTTTAAAAGCCAGGGTGCCACCGCCAGCTTTAAAGGCTATAGAGGCTACCCCGCCTCCATTTGCGCATCCATTAACGACGAGGTAATCCACGGTATCCCCGGCACACGGCGGCTGCGCGCCGGTGATATTGTAAGCATCGACATTGGGGCCTGCTTCGACGGTTTTCATGGGGACGCGGCCCGCACATTTTGTGTGGGGGATGTGTCTGATGAGGCCCGGCGGCTTGCGGATACGACGGAAAAATCTTTTTTTGCGGGTATGCAATACGCTCGCGCCGGGTATTTTCTTCATGAGATATCCGCCGCTATCCAGGAATATGTGGAACAGCAGGGTTTTAGCGTGGTGAGAAATTTTATTGGCCACGGCATAGGTGCGGATTTGCACGAAGACCCTGAAATTCCTAACTATCGCCAGAAAAACAAAGGCCCTCGCCTTGTGCCCGGCATGACATTGGCTATAGAGCCCATGGTAAACGCCGGCACATATGAGGTGGAGGTTTTGGAAGACGACTGGACGGTAGTGACAGCAGATGGCAGCCTTTCGGCCCATTATGAAAACACGGTGCTTATAACTGAAGGTGCGCCGGAGATTCTCACATTATAGGTGAAGCAATGGATTTTACAATTGGCCAAATAGTTTTTTCCAAGGCTGGCAGGGATAAGGGCAATGCTTTTGTCATAACTGACGTAGAAGGGGAGTATTTATATCTGGTGGATGGCTATGGCCGACCGCTGGAACGCCCCAAGCGTAAAAAGTCAAAGCATGTCCAGCCTACATGGACTGTAGTGCGTGACCTGCACGAAGCCATAAAGACAAAACAACACATGAAAAATGCAGATTTTAGGTCTGCCTTGAAGAAATATCAGCGCGAATGGGAGGAAATATCTCATGGCTAAGGACGATGCAATTGAAGTAGAAGGTATTGTTGTGGAGAAGCTCCCCAACGCTATGTTCAAGGTGGAGCTGGAAAACAAACATATCATAACCGCCCATATTTCGGGCAAATTAAGGCTTAATTTTATCAAGATAATTGTTGGGGATAAGGTGTTAGTGGAAATGAGCCCATATGACCTTACCAAAGGACGTATTATCTGGCGCGACAAGTAAGGTCGTGACCTTGCGGTCGCCCGCAATCGTAGGGGCGGCATTCTGCCGCCCGCACCAAAGGAGTGATTCATATATGAAGGTTAGACCATCGGTTAAGCCTATGTGTGAAAAATGCAA
Organism: Defluviitaleaceae bacterium; assembly: GCA_009785595.1. Classification (GTDB taxonomy): domain Bacteria; phylum Bacillota; class Clostridia; order Lachnospirales; family WRAX01; genus WQVZ01. Next base: position 2,356 of record WQVZ01000016.1, read on the forward strand.
AATAATTAGGCGAAGAGGTGCTGTGCGGGTGATTTGTGAAAACCCTAAGCACAAGCAAAGACAAGGATAAAAGCGAAGGAGGTGTAGCATGGCTCGTATTGCTGGTGTAGACTTGCCCCGGGACAAACGGGTAGAAATAGGCCTTACGTACATCTATGGCATTGGGCGTTCCAGCTCCAACAAGCTGCTTACCATTGCCGGTGTTAGCCCCAATACAAGAATTAGGGATTTAACCGATGACGAAGTGGCCAAAATACGTGAAGCCATTGATAAAAATCAGGTAGTAGAGGGCGATTTGCGTCGTGAGATAGCCCTTAACATCAAACGCCTGACAGAAATTGGCTGCTATAGAGGCATACGCCACCGCAGAGGCTTGCCAGTGCGCGGACAAAGAACCAAAAACAACGCCCGCACACGTAAAGGCCCAAGACGTACTGTTGCCAATAAGAAGAAATAATACTGCTGCTGTTTCTTCTTAAATCATTGACATATTTTGCGCGGCGAGCATGCGAATGTTTATGAGCGGCCAGCAAAATATGTCAACCCTAGATAAGAAATAGCATAAGCTCACGTAGGGGTGGCTGTTCTTAGGCCGTCCGTATAAAGGAGGGAAACGATTTCAATGCCTAAAAGAGTAGTTAAACGGGGCACAACCAGAAGACGCCGGGAAAAAAAGGTTGTAAATTTTGGTCAGGCTCATATCCAATCTACCTTTAACAATACAATTGTAACCATCACAGACCAAAGCGGCAATGCCCTGTGCTGGGCATCCGCCGGCGGCTTGGGCTTTAGAGGCTCTCGCAAATCTACGCCCTATGCGGCCCAAATGGCTTCTGACGCCGCAGCAAACGCAGCCAAAGAATTTGGCCTGCGCAGCGTAGAGGTTTTTGTGAAAGGGCCGGGAAGCGGCCGGGAAGCGGCCATACGTGCGCTTTCTGCTGCGGGCTTGGATGTTACAATGATAAAAGACGTTACGCCTGTGCCTCACAATGGTTGCAGACCGCCAAAACGTCGCAGAATATAAGTGGAGGAGGTATTTGATATATGGCTATTAATAGACAACCGGTTATGAAAAGGTCTAGAAGCTTAGGTATCGAGGCTTCTTTCACCGGGTCCAATAAAAAAAGCAAAAAAAAGCCGCCCATGACCAGACGCAAAGTGAGCGAATATGGGCTGCAAATGAAAGAGAAGCAAAAGGCCAAGTTTTGTTATGGCCTGTTGGAAAAGCAGTTTAAAGGCTACTTTAACCGTGCAAGCAAAATGCGCCAGGGTATTGTGGGCGAAAACCTGTTGATGCTGCTGGAGTTGCGCCTGGATAACGTGGTGTATCGTATGGGCATGGCCCGCACACGTATGGAAGCCCGCCAATTGGTAAGCCACAAGCTTATTACCGTAAACGGCAGAAAAGTAAATATTCCGTCTTTTTCTGTAAAGCCCGGTGACATCATAGAAGTCAATCCGGCTCGCAAGGACAGCGTGCGCTTTAAAGACATTTTGGCGTCCACGGACGGCAGAAGAGTGGAAAGCTGGCTGGATGTGGACACAAACAACCTGAGGGGCAGTGTTTTGACAACGCCCACTCGTGATCAAATTGACACACCGGTGAATGAAACCTTCATTGTAGAGCTATACTCTAAATAGACGTTTTAGAAATTTTTTCCAGAAACTTTTGGAAACAGAATGGAGGTTTGAATTTTGGTAGGATTTCAAAAGCCTCATATCGAAATTGCAGAGATGAGCCGGGACGGCACCTATGGCCGTTTTGTTATCGAGCCGCTGGAGCGGGGATATGGCACCACTTTGGGCAATTCTTTGCGCCGGATATTGCTGTCTTCTCTTCCCGGGGCGGCCATTTCCAATATCAAAATTGACGGCATACTTCACGAGTTCAGCGTAATCGAGGGCGTGAAAGAGGATGTTTGCGAAATTATCCTCAATCTAAAAAATGTGGCCATTCGCAATTCCAGCATCAGCGACGAACCGAAAAAGGCCCGCATAGAATATATTGGCGATGGGGAGCTTTATGCCAAAGACATTAAGGTGGATGCGGATATCGAAATTTTAAACCCCGACTTGCACATCGCCACATTGTCCGGCAAAGACGCCAACCTGACGGCAGAAATGACCATCACCAAGGGCAGGGGATATGCCAGTGCCGAAAAAAACAAGGCCATCAGCCAGGTTATCGGCGTTATCCCTGTAGATTCTATATACACCCCTGTAAAACGGGTTAATTTTCAGGTAGAAGACACCCGCGTGGGTCAGGTGACGGACTACGACAAGCTTGTGCTGGAGGTTTGGACCAACGGCACCGTTACCCCGGACGAATCCGTAAGCCTGGGTGCCAAAATATTTAACGACCACCTGGATCTTTTTATAAATCTAACAGAAAACGCCAAAGAAGCCACCATTATGACGGAAAAAGAGGACAGCAACAAGGAGAAAATTTTGGAGCTGTCCATCGAAGAGATGGATTTGTCCGTCCGTTCCTATAACTGCCTAAAACGGGCAGGCATAAACACCGTGGAAGATTTGGCTAACAAAACCGAAGAGGACATGATGAAAGTGCGCAATCTGGGACGCAAATCCCTAGAAGAAGTGCTTAACCGCCTGGCGGACTTTGGCCTGTCTCTTAGGCCCAGTGAAGATGCACAGTAAAAGTTAAGATATGTAGCAGAAAGTAACGCAAAATTGCAGTAAGGAGGCAAAAATATGCCTGGTCATAGAAAACTTGGTCGTACCACAACACAAAGGAAGGCCATGCTACGTAACCTTGCGACCAATTTGTTGTACCACGGAAGAATAAAAACCACCGAAACCCGTGCCAAAGAGGTGCGCAAGGTGGCAGAAAAGCTTATCACCCTGGCGGTGAAAGAAAAAGACAATTACACCGAAGTGACCAAAACCTTTAAAGTGCCCCAAAAGAATGCCAAAGGCCAACGCATGAAAGAGGACGTAAACGGCAAGCGCGTGACCGTGTATGACACCATTGAGCGCACCGTAAAGGTGGACAGCCCAACACGCCTCAACGCCCGCCGCAAAATACTCTCTGTACTTTATCCCGTCACCGAAGTGCCCGCCGACGGCAGAAAAAAACGCAGCCTGTCCAAGCAAATAAACATGGCTGACAAACTCTTTGACGAAATTGCCACCCGCTACGTGGACCGTCCCGGCGGTTACACACGTATCATCAAAATAGGCAAGCGCAAAGGCGATGCCGCCGAAGAGGTTTATATCGAGTTGGTTTAACCTAAACGTGGGTTCCCTGGTGGGCTCACGTTTTTTGTTTAAAATTCGACATAAACAGACAGATGTAGCATATCCTGTCAGTTTTTGACGGTTTGTTTCATATTGACAGGGGGGGGGGGCTTCTTTGTTATACTTTTGGTGCAGCTGTCGACGCTGACTAAAAATGTAACAAAGGAGAATTACGTTTATGAACAAAAAAATTAAAGGGATTTTTACCTTACTCATGGCGATGGTTGTTTCCATTACCACCATTTTGCCGGTTTCGGTTTCGGCGAGTGGCAGGCAGGAGTTGGATATTAACATGGCTCACTCCCTTGAAGCTCTTTGGGCTATTGGGATTGAGTTAGAATTAAACCTTGACGGTGGTATGCCGCGGTTGCAAAAACTATCTCACAATGAGCCGATAGCTATTTTATCAGAGGTTGATGTCGACATAATGCTGGATGCCTTGAAGGTGGCTTTTGAGCTGACGGATAGTACAGTATACATAGACTGGGATATTACCAGTGCGCTTAAAGAAGCTGGACTTAGAGACTATTTTAACGATGGCGTTAGATTATTGCTTCAAGAAGAGCGTGAGTATGCGCTCATCAATATGGTAAAAAACAATACATTTTACGAGCTTGTTGATATGGGCGTGTTTGATAGGCCTGGAATTTTAGAAGAACTGGAATCATTAAACTTGCTAAATGAAATTTTTGAAGCAGGCAAAGTGTCGAAATCTATAGGAGATATGGACACAAATCAAGACTGGTGGCGACATTTTTGTGTTATACCGAGTCGCACAATAGTAACAAGACAGAATTTATATTTGGGTAGTCTTATGACTACAGTTGGTGATGTTATTGATTTCAACCTAAGCTTCATTGCGTCGTTTGCAGGTGGCCACTTAGAAGTAGGCACCTGGTCTATATGGCAGGACATTTTTACAAATGGTTTGGCTATAACGACCTTTGGTGGCCATCAGACCAGACAAGGCACTTTTCTTCCGCGGGGAACCCCAGAGCAAGTAGGTGCGCTGAGGGCATCATCAGGGAACACGATAGATATAATAACAGGTTATTTCACTATATGGGTACCAAGGCCAAGGCCGCCATTGTAAAAGGAAGTGAGGGACATGAGAAGATTTAAAAGAGCGACAATGTTAATATTGGCTACTTCTTTACTCTTGGCTGCTTGTGATGGTATTTCAAAAGCACATGAATATGTAGTATATATACTGCATAATGAGCAGTACAATATTATCGTAAATGGCATGAGGCTTGATGACGTCACTTCGGAGAGCTATCCGACACATGTGCCGCTTATTGTGGTTGCAAGAGCCTTTGGGGCGGAAGTTTTGTGGGATAGCGATACCGGGGAAGTAGTGTTATACGGCTTAAATGGAAAAATCATTGCTACAGAAGGCTCTGAAAGTTTTTTATTGGATCAAGAAACTATCATAATTCCTGGCTTGTCGGCAGTGGTAATTGATGGTCGACTCCATGTCCCATTTCAATTCTTTAGCGATGTGCTTGGTGTAAATAATGCCTACTTCAAAGACGGCCAAATTTTCATCTATAATTAGCGCTATGGCGCAAGGATTAAGTAATCAAGACCATGGTTTGGTTGCCAGATATAATGGGCGGCCATGGTCTTGATACTAATTATTCATAGTAATCAACACAAATTCTGTCGGTGGCCACTGTGCCTATAAATTCGGCGGCGCGGACGTGCTCCGGGTGGGGTTTGTATGCGGCCAGGGCTTCTTCGTTGGCAAACAGGCTGTTCAGTACAATGGCCCGGTTGCTGGTGTCCAGCAGGTTTGTGTGCACCTTTATCTCCAGTAGGCCGTCAATTTTGCCGGCCAGGCCCTCTAGCAGGGCTTTTATTTTTGCGCCGTCCTCCTTGGGGTTGGCGTTTTCTTTGAAATTCCACGCCACTATATGTCTTATCATGCTAATTTCCTCCTTGTTTGGTGGCGCGGGTGGCCAAAAATGTGGGGTAATATTCGCTGATGGGGCCTTTGTCTCTGTCCTCGAAAAGATGGGTGAGGGTGAGGCCTGCCTGCAATTGCCCGCCTATTTGCTCCTCCAGGGTGTGGGAAAATTCTATGGCCCAGTTGTTGTCGATGCTTTTTTGCATCAAGGCCGGATTTTTAAGGGGATTGTATGGCAGCTTGTTGGCCAATTTTAGGTCATTGTGGCCGTTTTCGTCCTCGTTGAAAAGATAATTAACGCCATTGCACATACCGGCCATCAGTATGCCACCGGGTTTTAACACTCGGTAGCATTCGCGCCATATGGGATACACATCCTCCACAAAACAATTGGACACGGGGTGGAAGATGATGTGGAAGGAGTTGTCGGCAAAGGGCAGGGGCAAGGTCATATCCGCCCGCACTGTGTTTATTTCGTAGCCCTCCCTGGTGGCGACTGCGGTTTCGGTTTCCAGCTGGGCGGCGGAATAGTCAAGCACGGTGCAATCTGCCCCCAAAGCAGCGAAAACGGGCATTTGCTGGCCGCCGCCGGATGCCAGGCCAAGCAGGGCCGCTCCGTCAAGCCGGCCGTTTTTTAGGTATGGGGCAAACCACTGTTTTGGCACGGGCTTTAGGGGTGTAAGCACCACGTCCCAGCACCCGTCTTTGGCTTTGGCGAAGTCTTCGGCGGTGATGGCCGTGCCCCATTCCCAGCCGCTTTTTACCCAATTGTCTACGGCGGCGGCGTTTATATCGGTATATTTTTTCATTCCATGTACCTCCTTGTTTGTGGTATAATCATATAATATAGCATGGTGTCCGGAATTACAAGTGTTGTTGCGTAAATGAAACATTTTGTCGGTTTTTGACGGATACTTACATATTGACAGGGGGGGGGGGTATATTTGTTATACTTTTAGTACAGTAGTCGACGCTGACTAAATGAGAAAGGAAGATGTAACGAAATGAAAAAAATAAAGAGAATTTCTGCACTTGCATTTGTACTAATTTTAATCTTTTCTGTCATTCCCACGCATACGGTAGATGGGAGGGGCGGCGAATTAATTTTTGAACGAGTAGTTGTCGATGAAGAAATAGTTTATGTAGCGGAAGGCATACCTGTTTTATTTACTGTTTATAGCTATAACGGTATGCTTGTTGAAACAGCTACACTCATGGAAGAAACATCGGACGGTTATTCGGCGATATCATCGGATACACGTGCTGCACGTTCGCAATCTTTGCTGGAAATTGAAGATCTTGCTTACATAGTGGCGGCGGTGTCTGATGAAAGATATATCGCAAATAGTAGCTCTGGATGGATGCAGGAGAGTTCAAGCGGCAATCACGAGGCTAGCGGTTTCATGCACCGAACGAACAGAAGTCCGACTAATGCATCGGTGATAGTGGAACATTCCTTTGCATACCATGCGGTAAGTAATGTATGGATGCTAGGACATCAAACTATGCTGACATTATCTGGTGGCACTGTTAGGGGTCATAATAGCGTTGCGGGCAATGCTGAAACGATAAGGCTAGAACAGAACATATCGCGAGATGGCATGGCCGTTAGTGTATCTTTTCCATGGGGCATAGCTTTTTCTGGAAATAGCACAACAGAGCATTGGAGCATTACGGAAAGAAATACTTTTATGGTTACTGCGCGCTGGCCTAGGAATTTTACGGGGTCTTGGCCGTTAGCTTTTTTCTGGAATAGAACCTTGGTAACAATCACATCTAGAGTAGATGTAAGCACTCGTACGGGGGGTGCGATAACTGTTGATGCAGCAGTAATCACTCATAATATAAACATATGGTAGAATTGCAAGATGTACTGGTTTTAGATTTAGTATAGAAAAATTATCGTTAAGTTTGGATGATGAAAATAAAAACACTCCACGCAAAGTCGCAGGGGTGTTTTTGTGTTCCTATGATAGAATTGTGCAAGATTCAGTATTTTTCATGTTAACCCTTATTTTTGTAGTATAATCATATAATGCAACAGACAAAATTACGAGCAGGAGCTGATAATATGCCGGGGCTTATCACCCATTATATATGCGGGCAAAAGGTGTTGGCAGGACTGCCGGCGGAAATAGCGGCTAATATAGAAGGGCATCGCAAGCTGTTCAACATAGGGTGCCAGGGGCCGGATATATTTTTTTATCATGCTGCGGCGCTGCTAAAGAAAGAGCAGCGGGGCGTAGGCAGGCGCATGCATAATGAGAGTGTGGGGCGGTTTATGAGGGCGATGGCGGCCGGGGTGGCGCAAGCGTCAACCGCTGACCGCGACGCGGCTTTTGCGTATTTTTGTGGTTTTTTGGCACATTATGCCTTGGACTGCGCTGCCCACCCATATGTGTATTATTGTACAGGGTTTTTGCGCGAGGGCGAGAAGGGCCGTGGGCTTAAATATAAGGAATATCACATACGTTTTGAGACGGCCATAGATGTTTTGTTATTAGAGATGTTTGCGGGCAAAAAACCTAGGGATGCGCGGCTGTGGAAGCTGATAGAGGTGGATAAAAAGGAGGCACGGCAGACGGCGGAGCTTGTAGCCGGAGCCATAAACGGCACATATGATGTGGACATGCGCGGCAAAGACGTATTGTCGGCCATGGCGAACATGGTGCTTTTTATGTGTGCTACACAGTCCAACATGGGTCTGCGTAAAAGACTGCTGGGGGCGGCAGAGCAGGCATTTTTGCGTGCCAAGATAATCACCGGCCTAATACATCCCCAGACCATTGACGATGGCACGGACTGTCTTAACCAGGGTCATCGGCTTTGGAGAGAGCCATGGGACGAGGCCAGCGAGCGTGTGGAGAGTTTTGTGCAGCTACTGGAGGCGGCCGTGGCCGAAGCGGCAGTGTTTATACAGGTCCTGTGGGAGTATGCGCAAGGCACCCTGCCCTTGGAGAGCTTTTTGGGCAGGGTGGGGGACAGGTCTTTTACCACAGGGCGGCCCATAAGGGATGGTGTGGCCTTGAGGGCGCATGATGTTGTGTATAGGCGGTAAAGGTCTATTATTGCGCCATCGGCTGGGGGATTGTTGTGGCGGGCGTGGGGTAGGGTATGTGGTACGGCAACTCTCCCGTCATTTCCACGGACAGCACAGAACCATTGGGTATAAGCATCTGGTTTAGGGCTACTGCATAATAGCCCCCGATTTCGTTGTAGCGGCCTACGGCTATAATGCCTATTGGAGCATTGTCAAAGGTAACGAGGAAATTGCCGGGGGTTGGCTGGCCAAGATAGTGGGTGTAAATGTAAATGCGGGTAAAAGGGCCTGTGATGTTACGCAGAGTGAATGCCTCGGCCTGCACCCTGCTTAGTGGGTCGAAGATTAGGCTAAAGACCACCGCGTTTTGTGTGAAGTTATCTGTTGGGGTTTCGACAATCCGGTGCCATGCATCGCCAAAGATTTCGGTGGTAATTTCGGCATCAAGGGCGAAGTAGCGGCCGGTAGCGGGCGTTAAAGATACTGTGGCTATGTATATTTCACCAGGGGTAAAATGATTGCCTGTAAGCGGGCTGCCGTTGATGTTTGCCCAGGTTATGGTGCCGGAAAAACCATTGCCGGTTATATTTCTTTGCACGTTGGACGTAAGGTTTGGGGGAAAAAGTGCCGGTGGAAGCAGGTTTGGCGGCATGAGGTGTATGTTGATATCGTTGATTGGTGTGCGGTTGTCTGGGTTGGGGCCGGGCTGCTGGGGTATCTGCGGGAGGTTAGGCAAGCCTATAAACGGCGGGTGCGGGTCATCTTGGTCATCTTCGTCGTCGTCATCCTCAGAAAGCAAATCATACAGCAAATACTCCAGGGCATACATCATTTCATCCATGCGGGAGTTAAGGGCGTTCAGAAGCAACAACTGACCTATGTCCGCATTGGCCGGGCTGTAAAGTAGGCTGCGAGGGCAGATGATGCTGGCGAAGACGCCAAAGGGAGCGATAGTATGTTGTATATCTCCTGTGCCAAGCAGTATTATATTACCATCGGCGTAAAGGTTGGCTATGTTGCCGTCTATAAATATTATCTCGTTATTTAGTGTGCTTCTTACAGTATAAAAATCTCCGGCAAGCTCCACATGGGGGCCGGTGATAAAGATTTCGGGAGCAGAAGTGCTGTCTGTTAATAAAGAAATGTCTAGTTTGCTTTTATTGCTCATATGTGCAGCATCAATTTGTGTGTAGTTTATGAGAGAAACATTGCTTTGGCCGAGAAAGCGAAGAGATTGGGCGGCACTGTTGTTGATAACTATGTTCATGGAATGGCCGGATTGGGCAATGATGATGTTGCCGGTGGTGTTAATGCTGTCAAATAGTATCTGGCCGCTTTGGTTTGGCGCAATGATAATATCACCGCGGCCGTTGATGTTAAGGGCTACTATGCTGGATATATTGTCGGAATTGTTGATGACCATAGCTGCGTCCAGATAGATGTCTTCAAGGTTTATCAGGGTATCGTCGGCTATAAAGACTTGAACGAGAGAGTCCAGAAAAACAGCCAGTTGGCCAAATGTGAGAAAATCGTTGGGGAGCAGTTCGTAAGCGTGGCCGGATGGAAAGCCCATAATTATGCCATTTTGATACAAGGAGCTTATATAATATCTGGCATGGGGTGGAATTTGGCTGTTATCTGTGAAACTTGTGTGGCCAAGACCGGGGCTGCGGCCCATGGCTTGGGCGATTATGGTGAAGGCCTCGAAGCGGCGGATATACATTTGGTAGGATATGTGGGTGTATCGCTCGTTGATGGTGTAGTTCAAAAGATTGTGCATTATCTGGGCGAATTGACCATAGGTTACAAAGCTATCGGCTTCGGAGTGACTTACCATTGGCAATACGCCATAATCTACCCAGCGGGCAATGGCAGTATCGGCGAAATGTGGATGGCCACTAAGCCGCCCAGAATTTTGGGTGTGAATAGAGTATTCTCCTCCGGAGAAAATGCCGGAATCCGTGGTGGCCAGGACACCAAAAGAACCCATGGCCAGCAATATGGCTGTGATAATCACGATTTTAAAGGTTTTTCTTTTGCGCATTGTAAATGCCTCCAAACATTATGAGTATGATATGGTGGGGATAAAACGCTTCGTTTACGAAGCGTTTGTTTCACAATCCGTAAACGGATTGTGACCTCTACGGAGCGTTAACGCTCCGTGTTTTGCCCGCAATGAGTGATTTGCGGGCCAATAACGCTTCGTAAACGAAGCGTCTGCTACTCACGGCCATTGTCTACTGCATTAGTTTTTGGTGACTGAACTTAATAGCCACGATGTCTGGCCTTGGCTTCAAGGTACCTTTGTTTGGCCGCCTCTCGAATTTCTTCGGTTGGCCCTGTTTTGGACTCGCCAAAAGCTACACGCCTTTCTGTAGCTTGGTACTTTGCTATAATTTGGCCCTCAATAGAGATACACACCTTCCTGAGCTCATCGTCGAGCTCGTATTCTTTCAGGCGCATTATCAGATAATCCAGATCAAAAAACATCTTTGCAGGAATTTTTACATCTTTTCCCATGATGCACCTCCAATACACAAATTATAACATCAAACGACATGTATAGCCAGTACTCCAAAAGAATTATTTTGCATAAATCACACAGTTAAACAACGTTCTATGTAACTTGATTTTGACGCCAATACAGGGTAAAGGCTACATGACGCAAATTGCAAAAACGGACTTAAAGTTGCTGAAGGGAGTACAAAATTTAATGTTCGCCCAGCATTTCTCGAGCAACAAATTTGCCATTGACACGCCGTCAAAATCATAGTATAATATTGCTTCTATGACATTGTTGTAAACTTTTCGTGCTAGCCGGGGAAGTAGCGGCTCCCTGTACCTGAAATCCGCTATAGCAGGGGTGATGCCCATCCCGAGGCCATAACTTTTATGCAAGACCCGTATAAGCGGCGTTGACGGCTGAGTCTCGCGCAATGACGACCGATGAACCGTGTCAGGGCCGGAAGGCAGCAGCACTAAGTCGGCACCGTCATGTGCCGCGAGGGCGCTTGGCCCGAGCTGGCTGTACGGTGGCGGTATGGGGGAAGTGTTCGACGGTGGGCGCACGAAATTTATAAATAAATGCAGGGGCGGCGTTTTGCCGTCCGTATGCAGGGAAGACCCTTATGGTCACCCGATTAACGAAAGCAGGATACCTATGAAAAAAGGTTATGTTCACATCTATGTGGGCGAAAATTCCGATAAACTGCCGACATCGCTAGGAATGGCCCTGCGAGCCTGCGGCGCAGGCTTAAAATTGGGCTATTTTTCTTTTGGTCATATAGCAAATATGTCTGACCTGGCGGTGCGTATGCCCCAGGCGCATTTTCGGATGCTTGAGGAGGACCCAGCCGATCTGGCTGCTATAGCCCAAAATGCATCACAATTTGATATGATTATCCTTAACGGCTGTTGCGCCATTGATGGCGATATTCTAGCGGATTTTATTAAAAATAAGCCCAGCCACATAGAATTTGTGTTGCAGGGCAAAGGCTTTTCGCAAAATATACTTGATATGGCCGATTTAATTTCAGAAGTGGCCAATTTGTAAGCTACCAGAGGTGATAATTTTTGCAGATGCACACAAATATAGCACCAATACTGGAGAGTTCCCTGGCGTACGCCGGGGGTTTTCTTAACACCGGCCGGGTGTCCCAGTATATCTCCAATCTGGCTGCCGCAAATCCTGCTCATCTGGGCTGTGTTGTTATGGAACCAGGGGGCGTCACCCACAAAGCAGGCGACTGGGATGTGCATTTTTCCATACAGTCTATTTCTAAGGTAATAAGCCTGATGTATGCCCTTAAAACACTTGGCCACGAGGTGGTTTTTGACAAGGTGGGCATGGAACCCAGCGGTGATCCGTATAATTGCCTGATAAAGCTGGAAACAGCGGGAGAAAAGCCCTTCAATCCCTTCATCAACGCCGGGGCCATTACGGTCATCTCACTTTTGGCAGAAAACACCCCGTTTGATGAGGTTTTAGACTTCGCGGGCCGAGCCTTTGGCGCATCTGTGGGCGTGGATGAAGATGTTTTTGCCCAAGAAACCCACGCCGGCACGCGCAACCGCTCCATGGCCTATTTAATGGCATCAAAGGGGGCTTTGGGCGAAAATGTCGAAACCTATTTGTCCTTTTATTTCCGCCTGTGCGCTGTTAGCGTTAACGCGGCCCATGTGGCCCATTTAGGTGCCGTGCTGGCATCCGGCGGCAAATGCCCGCACACCGGCCAAGAAATTGTACCCCAATGGGTTGTGCGCACCACAAAGGCCATTATGCTAACCTGCGGCATGTATGATGGCAGCGGTGATTTTGCTGTAAACGTGGGCTTGCCGGCAAAATCCGGCATAGGCGGTGGCATTGTGTCCTGTGGCGGTGGCTTGGGCATTGGTACCTTTGGCCCGGCACTGGATGCTAAAGGCAACAGTGTGGGCGGCATAAAGACTCTGTGGCATTTGTCGGAAAAATTAGGCTTGCACACATTTGTGTAGAGGTTAGGCCTTGCTGCTTACAGCCCCTCTGCATACAACAACACACCTGCATAAAACACATTATCCCTATGGGTAATTTTTATATGGCCATTATATCTTTCGGCGGAGCTGCGGGCGTTTCTGATGCCATAGCCCCGCTCTTTTATTTCTCCGTCAAAGGAGTTTTCCAGACTTATAAAAAGCCCGCCCTTGCCCCAGTTTATTTGCAAATTCAGCATTTTTTCCTCGGTTTTGGCGGCGGCTGATATGGCATTATCCAGCAAATTACCCAAAATTGCCACCACGTCCCCTGCCTCTATATTTAGGGCGGGCGGTATGGCCACATTAACCCGTGGGTATATACCTTGCTTTGCCGCACCTTGTAATTTGTGGTTTATTATGCTGTCAAAGGCGATATTGCCCGTTTCGCTGTAAGTTTCGCCCTTGTCCACATCCCCCAGCAATTTGTCCAAATATTCTACCATATCAGTTGATTGATGATGTCTGGCATAGTTTTTTAGGGTTGACAGATGGTTTTTTATGTCGTGCTTAAAGATGTTCATGCGTTCCTCGGAATCCTGCATCAATTGGCACTGGGAATAGTAATACCGCTTCTCGTGGGCTAGCATCACAGCTTTTAGTTTATCTGCATGGCTTTCTGACATGGTGTCGTATAAGTAAAACGTAAGCAAATTGACGGAAATAACCACCGCCACTGCTGCAATAACGGTTAGTTGTGACAGATTTGGCGAAGACAGCACGATGATGGTCATAAATATGGACGACATGGGGATGGGCAGGGTAGAAATCCAAAAAACAGGGGATGCGGCGTTGTTTGTTTTGATATTTTTAAAGTTGCCCAAAAGCAGCACCAAAAAATAGGACAGTATGCCCACAACAACAAAGCCGAAGTTGTCGGTAAAAGCAGAATCGAACAAAATAGAGGAAGTGGGCGCACCCAAAAACAAATTAACCAGCACGTCTATTGTAAGCATCAAAATATATCCGCACAATACGGCGGATATGCGCTTCATCATGGATGCTTCGTAATTTAATGATATAACAAAATAGGCCACAAGATTGGCCAGCATACTGGCCAGGGGCATATTAAACACAACAAACACCAGGCTGGTAAAAGCCAGATAAAACAAAAATGACGCCGCCATAACACCTGCGGGCGTTTTTCTTGTTTCAAAAAACACCCCCATATATTTCCATATAACAAACATCATAAGGGTGTTGGACATAAGATAAAGGGCCACATGCAGGTTCACTATCTGCGGCCTCCTTCCAGTGCGGCATAATACGCCTCTCTTATCTCCTTGCGTCTGGCCTGACTGATGGGTAAAGCGGTGCCGTTGGTCAGGACAAGTCTTTCGTATTCAAAAACCGCCACATGGTCATAATTTACCACATAAGACGCATGTATGGGCAAAAAACCATAACGAGCCAGCTGCAAATCGTATGATTTTTTAAGTCCGCCATAAAACCTGTCACGGCTGCCGTCAACCATATGCACAATAACTTCACGCCCGGCACTTTCCAGATACACAATATCTCTAACCCGCACCTTATAAAAAGTATGGCCTATCTTATATCCAAAACTGCCGGCAGAAAGCCCGGCCACCTTTAAATGGGCACTTACGGCCTGCTCTATTTTCTCGTAGGTTAGGGGTTTTATCAAAAAGTTAAGTGGCCGAGTGTCAAACAGCTGCATGGAATACTTTTGCTGCCATGATATATATACAATGGACACAATATTATCGCCAAAAACATCACGTATCATGCTGCCAACCTCTATGCCGCTGGCGGCAACCCGCGAAAGCTCGATATCCAGAAAAATAAGATCATAACAAACCCCGGATGCCAGGCCTTCGCACAGCCCCTCTCCGGTAAAATAAACATCCACGTCAAATTTAATATTAATCTTGTCGGATATTTGCGCCAAAAATCCCTCAACCTGAGAGCCTATGGCTATCTCGTCGTCGCACACAGCTATTTTGACAATCATGGCAGACCCTCCGTTTGGTATAGGGCCATTCTACCAAAGGCCGGTGGTAAAGTCAAGAACTTGCGGCTTGACAACACACGAGCAGGCGACCTGGGGTCGCCACCGGACACGTGATGCGGCACTTATTTTGCTGCTTCTATCGCAAAAGCCACATACAACGCACAACCCAGGGGCAGTGCATCCTCATTTACAACAAATTTAGGATGATGGGCATTGGAAACCCCGCTTTTTGGCGCGGCACCCAGACGAGAAAAATATGCCGGTGCTATATTACCGTATGCAGAAAAATCCTCGCCGCCCATGCGGGGCTCCTGTATGGTGATGGTGGCTTGGGGCAGGGTTTTTGGCACCAGCTTTTCCATCAGGTGGTGTAGCCCCTCGTCATTATCCACACAGGCATAACCCTGCATATAATCCACTTTGCATGCGGCCCCATACGCGGCGCAAATGCCCTGGACTGTCTCGTTTATGCGCTGCTCCACTAAATCTCTAATTTCGGCCTTGTATGTGCGCACTGTGCCAAGGATTTTGGCTGTATCGGGGATGATATTGTGAGATGTGCCGGAATTAAAGCTGGCCACCGTCACCACGGCAGCTTCGTTGGGTGGAATATTTCGGGACACAATAAAATTAAGAGCCTGGACAATTTCTGTGCCGATAAGCAGAGGATCTACGCCGGTATGGGGAGCGGCGGCGTGGGCGCCCTTACCCTGGATGGTTATGGTAAAGCTGTCCGTATTAGCATAAATAGGCCCTGCGGCCAGCCCAACCGTGCCCACAGGATGCTCCGCGCTAATATGACAGCCGTAAAAAGCCTCCACATCACCCAACAGGCCGGAAGCCACAATTTCTCTTGCGCCGCCGGGCGGCAATTCCTCCGCGTGCTGAAAAATAAACTTAACCGTGCCGCAAAGCTCATCCTTCATGGCGTGCAGCACATCCACCGCACCAAGCAGCATTGCGGCGTGCATATCATGGCCGCAAGCGTGCATAACACCAGGGTTTTTGGATGCATATGGCACATCTGCCTCTTCCAAAATGGGCAGGGCATCAAAATCTGCCCGCAAGGCCACGGTTTTACCGGGCTTGCCGCCTTTTAGCACTGCCACAAGACCGGTTTTAAAATGCCGGGTATCTTGCAAAACTTCCACGCCGGGATATTGCGCCAGCTGGGCCGCTATATATGCCGTGGTTTCGTGCTCTTTAAAGGCCACCTCCGGATACATATGAAAATGCCGCCGCCAGGCCACCAACTTTTCTGTGTCAATGCGTTTCAAGATGTCCATATCAGCCCTCCTTCTCGTTTTTTGATAAATTGAGTATACCACATACACGTGGTGTGTGGTATACTTTTTCTTATAGATCCCGGATCAAGTTCGGGATAACGATTGATAAGGGGGATTTTTTATGAACATCACATATCGTCTGGCCAAGCCGGAGGACTGCGCATTAATATTACAATTCATCAAAGACCTGGCAGAATACGAAAAAATGACAAATGATGTGGTGGCCACAGAAGAGCTGCTGGCCCAATGGATATTTGAAAAAAAAGCCGCGGAGGTTATCTTTGCCATGGCAGACGGCAAGGAAGTTGCTTTTGCCGTATTTTGCCAAAACTTCTCCACCTTTGTGGGCCGCGCCGGACTGTATTTGGAGGATATATACGTTATGCCTCAATATCGTGGCCGCGGCATAGGCAAAGCCATGCTGGGCAAACTGGCCGATATTGCAAAACAACGGGGCTATGGCCGCATGGAATGGGTGTGCCTGGACTGGAACACACCAAGCATAGACTTTTATCACGGTTTGGGGGCCGAAGGCCTTACGGAATGGACAACATACCGCCTGGCCGGGGATGCTTTGGCGGATTTGGCCGAGGGGAATGATGTAAATGTGTGATAAGGATATTTTGCAAGAAATTGAATATTACAACGCCCTGCCCTGTGTTTTTGAGGAGTTTATTGAATTATCGGAGCTATCTGACGGTGTTATCCATCTGGTCTGCAAAGAGAAAACCCCGGCCATACCCGAAAAAGGCTGGGTGCCGATGTATGCTTTCGACATATGTGTGGGTGCCGAAAAAGTTGGGGCCATACGTCTGCGGGTTGGCTATTCCGACAGCTTATATTACGCCGGGCAAATTGGATATGATGTGGATGAGGCGCACCGCGGCAAGGGCTATGCCCTGTGGGCGTGTCGCCTAATTGCCCCCGTGGCGCGGGCTCATGGCATGGCAAAGCTGCTTATCACCACGGAAGAGAGCAACACGGCGTCCAAGCGGGTTTGTGAAAAGCTGGGGGCAAGGCTTGTGCGTACCACACCCACGCCCAGCTGGCATGATTGTTACGATGATGGCTGGCGGCTTACCAGCATTTACGAATGGGATTTGACAAAATAGGTCTTTTTCTGATAAACTTGGGTGGATAGCATATTGTTTAGCAATCAGGAGGATGACAATGGGCGACCATATGGACAGAATTGGTGAAGAATGCGGAATTTTCGGGATTTGTAAGCCCGGGGCCGAAGGGTCTTACCTTGCAACCCAGACATATATAGGGCTGATGGCCCTGCAACACCGAGGTCAGGAGGCCTGCGGCATAGCCGTGGGGCATAATCGCGAGATTTCCTTTCACAAAAATTTAGGTTTGGTGGAAGAAGTTTTCCGCGGCGATGTTATTGATGGGCTGATAGGTAGCATGGCTGTTGGGCATGTGCAATATTCTACGTCAAGCAGCAAAAAAAGCAAAGAAAACGCCCAGCCTCTGGTGCTTAATTATGCCAAAGGCCAGCTTGCCATATGCCACAACGGCAATATTACCAATGCCAATGAGCTGCGCCGTGAATATGAGCTTAATGGCGCAATATATCAAACCACTACCGATGCGGAGATTATCGCATACACCATAGCCCGCCACCGCATTGCGGCCGGGTCTATCGAAATGGCTGTGTTTAAAGCCATGAAGATACTGCGCGGGTCGTATTCTCTTGTAATAATGAGTCCTAAAAAGATGGTTGTGGCCCGAGACCCCTTTGGTCTGCGGCCGCTGTGTTTCGGCATGAAAGCCGATGGCTCTTTTGTTTTTGCTTCCGAAAGCTGTGCCTTGGACGCGGTGGATGCAGAATTTGTGCGGGATGTGCGCCCTGGTGAGGTAATTGTGGTGGAAAACGGCCAAATGAAGGAATTTACCGGCCATTGCGGCATATCCCCCGGCAGATTGTGCATTTTTGAATATATATACTTTGCCCGGCCGGATTCTATCATCCACGGCCAGCTTGTTAATGATTCCCGCCGCATAGCCGGGCGGCTTTTGGCTAAAAAGCATCCCGTGGATGCGGATATTGTGTTTGGTTTGCCGGACAGCGGCGTACCCAGTGCCATGGGCTTTGCGGAGGAAAGCGGTCTGCCCTATGCAGAGGGTTTTGGCAAAAACCGCTATGTGGGCCGCACTTTTATACGTCCCGATCAAATTAGCAGAGAACAAACCGTGCGCCTAAAGCTAAACCCCTTGCGCAAGTATGTGGAGGGCAAGCGAGTGGTAATGGTGGATGATTCCATTGTGCGTGGCACCACCACCAATATAATAATAAAGCTGTTGCGAGAAGCCGGGGCCAGCGAAGTGCATGTGCGTATATCCAGCCCGCCCTTTTTATATCCTTGTTATTATGGCACAGATGTGCCAAGCTTTGACCAACTTATATCCCACAAGCATTCTGTGGATCAAGTTTGCAAAATAATAGGTGCTGACACCTTGGCATATCTGGATGTTGAGGATTTGACGGATATTGCCCCGGATGTGCGGGATACGGGCTTTTGCTCGGCGTGCTTTACCGGGAATTATCCTGTTCTGTGATGGGGCAAAAATTATGAACAATTACCAAAAATTAGCCGCAGAAATGGCGAAAAAATATGGATTAAGCCGCGATGCAATGATTAGGTATGCGGATTTGGTGTCGGAAGTAGGCGAGGTGGGCAAAGAGCTGCTTGTAGGTGGTGACTATGGTGACAAAAAAATACAGCCCACGGAAAGCCTGGCAAGAGAGCTGGGCGATGTTGTTTTCTCCTTAGTATCTTTAGCAAATTGCTTAAATTTGGATCTGGAAGAATGTTTCGCTGCTGCCGCAGAAAAATACGAAATACGATTTTCACAGTCTGGGCGAATCGGTTCGCGATGAAACGAAGCGTTAACGCTTCGTCGACCCACACGCTGCGTCTACGCAGCGTGAAAACCACGGAGCGTAACGCTCCGTGGACGTCGAAGGCCTCGCTAATCAAGAGCAAAATCGTTTAGAGGACATGTCTTGAAGAATCAATTTGCCACTTGCGAAAGACCGGACATGGTAGGTCTTAGCCACCATGCACTGGATATATTCAGAAAATTGTATTGCGGCCTTAATTAAGCCCAAAATCCGTAAGTAGCATGCCATCCGGCACCTCGCCGGCAAAAACCGTATTAACCAGTGGCACCCGGCGAGACACGGGTATATCTGCCTCTTGCAGGGGTATGACAATACGCATATTGGTCTCCACCACCAGCCACACCTGGAAATTTATCTGGTTTATGCCTGCGGATGTAAAGGACGTCTCGTATTCCACCGTGGCCTCTCCCGCGGGTATTATCTGCACAGGCACACGGGGACCAAGGCCGGCCATAATAGGTATGCCACTAAAAAGACCCATGGGTATGTGGATGGTCATGGGATCGTCTTGGGATAAATGGCCGCTGATGTCCTGGGCAAGGATAGACGCCACCTGATTTACCAGTATAGTGTTAACAGACAGGCTGTTAAGTCTGCCCGCGTCATCCAGGCTAAGCACATAAAAATCCTCGCTGGTAAGGGCAAAATCCGCCACAGTATTTGCCAGCGACCCATTAATTACCTCATTTATCAGCGTCACAGACCGCTGGCTGGCCATGGTTGTCACCACAGGCAAAATGGTGCGGTTGATGATGGCAAAAAGGAAATAAGTAACCAAAATTAAGACTATTAAAGTCAAGAATAGAGCCATTTTTGCACGGCTTATTTTTTTGCGCCTGCGCCGCCCCATGGTAAAATATGGTCTAACCATCGTCTCACCCCCAACATTACCCCAATATTACGCAATTTTAACAAAAATTATGGAAATACTTTATTTTAGGCAAAAATTATGGTACAATATAATATGTATGGGCTTTTGCCTGCAATAGACCTGCAACAGAAACGGAGGACATTATGAATTATTCTCAAGATAATAACAGAAAGAGGCTTAGAAAGCATAAATCCCATGGCAAAAAGGTAAAAAACAAGGCTGGCTTCATTGTTTTGCGGGTGGTTGTGGCCGCTGTGCTTATATCCACCTTTGCCTTATCTGCCGCCGGTATCGGAGCGTATCTTAGCATCATTCATGGCGCGCCGCCTATAGATTCCCTTAGCTATGACCTGCTGGAGGGCAGCTTTGACACCATAATTTTGGACGCCCATGGCAATGAACTTGTGCGTCTGGAAGGCGGCGTAAACCGCATTTTTGCCGAATGGGATGAAATACCCGACCATGTGTGGCAAGCCGCCGTGGCCATTGAGGACGAGCGTTTTTTTGAACACAATGGCGTAGATGTACAGGGCTTTGCGCGGGCCATCTACCAGACATTTATACACAGCAACACCCAGGGTGGCAGCACCATAACCCAGCAGCTTATCAAAAATCAGTTGGATGTAAGGCGAAATTCTATGGAAACAAAGTTGCAGGAGCAATATCTGGCCATACAATTTGAAGCCATGCTGACAGAGCAATTGGGCAGTGTAGAAGCCGCCAAACAGCGCATATTGCATCTGTATCTTAACGAAATATATCTTGGCCACGGCCAACAAGGTATACAGGCGGCATCTTGGTTTTATTTTAACAAACCCGTCAGCGACCTTACTATTTCAGAAGCCGCCGTCATAATATCCATCACCCAATGGCCTTATCAAAATTCCCCCGTGCGCTTTCCGGAACACAACAGAAATAGGCAGGTGCATGTGCTTAACGCTATGCTGCGCCTGGGTTATATTACCGAAGCACAACACAGAGAAGCCTATAACGACGACCCATTTGTCCGCATACAGCAAGTAACCGAGGAATTTCGTACAGATGCCGTTATTTGGCACTATTTTGTGGATGCGGTGATAAGCCAGCTGTACAGAGACTTTAGGGCCCAGGGCAGAAACTCCAGAGAAGCCTGGCGTCTTGTTTATCACGGCGGCCTGCGGGTCTATACCACTATGGATCCCCGTGTTCAGGCTATTGTGGATGATATTTACTTAAACGAGGCCAATTTTCCCACGGCTTCCCCGGATTTTTACTATCATCTTACCTATATAGCTACAATTCGTAACCAAGTCACCGGTCTGTCGCGCAACCGCGAAATTAGCAGCGACCGCTGGGACAGAAGAGCCACCAACCGTGATATGTTTGACGATTTTAAAACATGGGCCGAAGGGCAGCTGCTGGGTATGGACGACTATATTGTGGCGTACAGATTTTTCTTTGCGCCACAGCCCCAGTCTTCTGTGGTTATACTAGACCACAACAACGGCCATGTGCTGGCCATAGCGGGCGGGCGGGGCGAAAAACAAGCCAACCGTGCTTTTTGCCGTGCCACCGAGGCCCTGCGCCAGCCCGGCTCTGTTTTTAAAATGTTTGCGTCTTTTGCCCCGGCACTTGATATGGGGCTTATAACCGCCGCCACCACATATGATGATGTGCCGCATATTTTGCGCCAGCCGGGTCATGCGCCCCGGGTTTGGCCGCGAAATTGGTATGCTAATTCGGCTTTTCCTTTCCGCGGCTTTAGCAGCATACGTCGGGCCGTGGCAGACAGTATGAACGTGGTGGCCGTGCTTAACATGGAAGCAACCGGCACACGCAATGTTTTTAATTATCTGCTTAATTTTGGCTTTACCACTCTTGGTGAAGAGTTGGCCGACAACCTGTCTTTGTCGCTGGGAAGCGGAGAGGTTACAAATATAGAGCTTACTGCGGCCCAGGGTGCCATTGCCAATGGTGGCATATTACAGCCCACCATATTGTACACCAGGGTTTATGACGTAAATAATAATCTTATCATAGACAATACCGCGCTGGAGCCCACCCAGGTGCTAACCCGCTATTCTTCTTATTTACTTATAGACACCATGCGCAGTGTTGTTATTGACGGCACGGGCACGCGGGCACGTTTCCAAAACCTGCCTGGCATGGACAATATGGGCAAAACCGGCACCACCCAAGATGGACGCGACCAATATTATACCGGGTCTACCCCTCATCTTTCCGCCAGTGTGTGGATTGGCCACGACATACCCCGCCCCATGTCCAGCCGTGTTACGGGTGCCCGTTTTGACGTTACCCTATGGCGGTATGTTATGGAGCGCGTCCATATAGAATTGGGACTGGAAGCCGCAACTTTCCAGCAGCCTCCCGGTTTTGAGCGGGCAAGCATATGCCGCGTGTCCGGCTTGTTGCCCGTACCCGGGCTTTGTAACCACGACCCGCGCGGCAGCCAGATTGGTACCGAAATTTTTGCGCCGGGTACGATACCCACTACTTTCTGCCATATTCACAGGGAATTTACAATGTGTTCGGTTTCCGGCATGGCACCGGGCCCCTGGTGTCCGGTGGATCATATTGTCACCCGTGTTGGCATAGAGCGCAACAGGGACTGGATGGAGGTGGCCGGCAATCCGGCCGTGCGTGACGCTGCCCACGAAGTTCCTCAAGCGTATCTGCGCGGAGAAATATGTGATGTTCATGATGCGTTTTATATAGGCCAGCCGGATGATCATCCCTATAATGACGACCCATACGACCATTATAATACGGGGGGTACCGGCTTTGAACCGACAGACAGACCCCAAGAGCCGGATGATCCAGGCGGGGCGGTTGGCTATCCCGGCCCGAGCGGGCCGCTGATAGATGATGACGAAGATGAGGACGACCTGCTTTTGTTGCCGTAACTCTGCGGAAGTCAACCTTTAATGGATGCACTGCATTTGTAGGGTGCGCTGCCTTGGGAATGGCACCGGGTACCTTGTAGGGGTGACTGTCCCGGTTACTCGCATAAATATCAGTGCGGCTGTCCGCAGCCGCTGCTTTTTCAGCTCTTGCCAAGGACAAAATATTGTGATAATATAGTACAATGGGGTAATTTGTTGAAAAATTAGGAGCCTGTGTTCGGCCTTTGCATTATAAGGGCCGGGCACGGGTTCTATCAAGAGGATGTGGGATTTTATGGAAATACTAAAGGACTATCTGGCTCATACAAGCAAACCGCTTAATGCTGAAATGCTCACCTTCACAGCCAATTTGGACGCTGTGGCAAAGGCATATCCGCAAATAGCCAAAGGCATTGTAAAAGAGCTGACTGACCAGCGCAGCCATTTAAAACTTATTGCCAGCGAAAACTTTTGTTCTCCCGCCGTACAGGCCGCCATGGGAAATTTGTTGACAGATAAATATGCCGAAGGTTATGTGGGCAACCGTTTTTACGCCGGTTGCGATAATGTGGACGATATTGAGCGCATGGCCTGTAAAGAGGCTTGTGAGCTTTTTGGCGCAGAACATGCTTATGTACAACCCCACTCCGGTGCAGATGCCAATTTGGTAGCCTTTTGGGCCATTTTGCGCAAGCATGTTCAGGTTCCTATGCTGGACAAAATGGAGCAAAAAAACCTGCTGACCATTACCAAGGCCGAGTGGGACGAAATTAGGGCGGTTATGGGCAACCAGCGGCTTTTGGGCATGGATTTATATTCTGGCGGCCATCTTACCCATGGTTTCCGCCACAATGTTTCTGCCCAGATGTTTGATGTGTATAATTACACCGTGGATAAAGAAACAGGCTTGCTTGATTATGATAATATCCGTCAAATGCTCCACGAAGTCAAGCCCCTTATATTCCTGCTGGGCTTTAGCGCGTACACACGCAATATTGATTATAGCCTGCTGCGCCAATATGCTGATGAAGTGGGCGCGGTGATGATGGTAGATATGGCCCATTTTGCGGGATTGGTGGCCGGAGGTGCCCTAAGTGGCAAATACAACCCCGTTGCATATGCGGATGTGGTGACAACCACCACCCACAAAACCCTGCGCGGCCCACGGGGCGGTATGGTGCTGTGTAAGGCAGAATATGCCGAATGGGTTGACAAAGGTTGCCCACATGTTATCGGCGGCCCCTTGCCCCATGTTATGGCGGCTAAGGCCATCGCCTTTAAAGAGGCACGTAGTCCGGAATTTAAAGATTATGCCCATAGTGTAATAGACAATGCCCGCCATCTTGCCGCCGCCTTGGCGGACAAAGGCATAGAAGTGCAAACCGGCGGAACTGATAACCATATTGTGCTCATAAATGTAGAAAAACTGGGCCTGACCGGACGCCATGGGGAAAGTGTGCTGCGGGAATGCGGTCTTACCCTTAACCGTAACACCCTGCCTTTTGACAAACAAGGGCCTTGGTATACCAGCGGCCTGCGTCTTGGCACCCCGGCCGTAACCACGCTGGGCATGGGCAAAGATGAAATGACGGAAATTGCGGATATTGTTGCAAGCGTGCTTTTTGCCACAAAACCTGCCATAGGCAAAAACGGCAAACCCAGCAAGGCTAAATATATCTTGGATGATGGCATTAAAGCCGAATCTATCCGGCGGATAAGGGCTATTTTGGATAAATATGTGCTGTATCCCGAAATTGATGCGGATTTCTTCAATAAGTACTTTAATGAAAATTAGCATGGATGAGCATTTTGTGCAACAGGCCTTGGCGCTGGCAAGTCAAGCCTTTGCCGCCAATGAAGTCCCCATAGGCTGTGTTATTGCCCATAATGGCGAAATTATAGGTGCGGGGTTTAATCTGCGCAATACCAAAAAAAATACCCTGTATCACGCCGAGATTATCGCTATAGATCGGGCCAGCGAAGTCTTGGGCGACTGGCGGTTGGAGGATTGCACCCTGTACGTGACTGTCGAGCCTTGCCCCATGTGCGCCGGTGCTATTTTGCAGGCCCGCATACCCCGCCTGGTTTATGGGGCGGCCAACCCAAAGGCCGGGGCCGTTGGTTCGGTTGTTAATTTGCTTAACAACCCCGCCTTTAACCACCAGGTGCAGGTTGTGTCCGGCATAATGGAGGCAGAATGCGCCGGACTAATGACCGAGTTTTTTAAAAAGTTCCGAAAAAATAACGACCACATTTCGTTGTAAAATCCGGCGAAATGTGGTATTTTTATATTAGAGACGCAAGGGAGGAGCAAACATGAAATTTTATCAAGTAGACGCCTTTACGGACAAGCTTTTTGGCGGCAACCCCGCCGCTGTATGTCTGGTATACGACCAATGGCCGGAAGAATCCCTTATGCAGGCCATTGCAGCTGAGAATAATCTATCAGAGACGGCATTTGTGTTGGATGTAGCGGGTCAACTAGCCATACGCTGGTTTACTCCCACGGTGGAAGTGCCGCTGTGCGGTCATGCTACATTGGCGGCGGCTCATGTGATGTTTAACCACGAGAATTTTGGGGGGGACACCCTGGTGCTTAACTCTCGCAACCATGTGTTGAAAGTGGCTTACGAAGGGGATTTTCTTTCCGCATTAGATGAAGGAAAAATTGCGGCCAACCGCCCCAGCCACTCCGCAATTTTTCCTTCTGGAGTGAAGCGGAAAGATAGTGATGTGCTGACGCTGGATTTTCCGGCCGATCATATATGGCAAATTCCTTTTGAGGCCCATATGGACTGCTTTAACGCCGCCCCGATGCAAGCCTGGCGTGGCACAGAAGAATATCTGTTGGTATTTGAAAATCAATCACAAATAGAAAATATGGTATGCGATTTGGCCAAGGCTACCAAAATAGATATGTCCGGTTTTATTGTCACGGCACCTGCCGATATGCCTGGTGTAGACTTTGTTTCTCGCTACTTTGCCCCGAAAATCGGCATTGATGAAGATCCGGTGACGGGTTCGGCCCATACCCTGCTTGCACCATATTGGAAAGAGGTGCTTGGCAAGGATAATTTCACCGCCTTGCAGTTGTCTAGGCGGGTAGGGCGGTTGTTTTGCCGCATAGAGGGCGACAGGGTGAAAATAGGCGGCAAAGCCATTACATTTGCCGTGGGAGAAATATTATTATGAGCAGTCTTGTTGACATGCTGCTGCCATATAACACTATCAACATTATAGGTATGACCAAAAACGCAGGCAAAACCACGGTGCTAAACCATCTGATACGGGATTTCGGCCGTCGTGGCGTGGGGCTGGCTCTTACCAGCATCGGCCGGGATGGGGAGGAAATAGACGTGGTGACGCAAACCTCGAAGCCTCGCATTTTTGTGGCCGCGGGCACTATTGTCATTACCACGGAAAAACTTCTGCCTGTGTGTGACATAACCAAGGAAATAGTGGCAGTAACGGACTTTGCCACGCCACTGGGCCGCGTGGTGGTCGTGCGGGCCATATCTGGCGGTTTTGTGCAGCTTGGGGGCCCGTCAATAACCACACAAATGGCCGTGCTGGTGGCGGATTTGCAAGGGCTTTGGGCGGAAAAAATCATCATTGACGGAGCAATAAGCCGCAAAAGCTTGGCTAGTCCCACCCTGACCCAAGCCACCGTATTATGTACAGGGGCAGCTTTGGCTGCTGATGCTAATAGTATTATTGATCAAACGTGCCACGCTGTGAACATGCTGATGCTGCCAAAAGCACCGAAGGATGATGGCGACCATATATACTTGCCGGGGGCGGTGTCTGATGCCAGAATGCGAGAGCTTGTTTTGTCCAGAGACATTAAGGGTCGGTGTGTCATCGCCGATGATGCCAGCAAGGTCTTTATTTCATCGGATACTTACAGTAAACTATTGACACGCAAGGGCACATTGGCGGTGCGCGCACCTATAAACCTTGTGGCTGTGGCGGTAAACCCCGTGTCGCCGCGGGGGTTCGTCCTGGATGCCGAGGAGTTTTTGGCCAAAATGCGCGCGGCTATGCCGATACCGGTGTATGACGTGGCCCAAAAGGAGTGCTTGATATGATTGACCTGACCAACACCCAAAAAGACGCCATCGGCCTTAATTATGTGCTGGGCCGCATGACCTGCCGCTCGTCCTACGGCGGCGAAAAAATGCGGCAAATTGCCCCTTTTGGCTCGGGGGATGAGGCGCGGTTGACCCAATGTTTTGATAATATGGAGAAAATTATGGCCATGGATGCCCGGGATATGGAAAACCTAGGTAATTTGTTGGGTCGCTTTAAGAATATCCGCGGGATTGTGGCGAAGCTGGAGGTTGGCACCCTTAGTCAGGTGGAATTTTTTGAAATAAAAAACTTTTTGCTGGTTTTTGCGGAAATGGACATAAATTTGCCATTGGAAGGCATATTTTTTACCAAAATGGTAGATGTTTTGGATATTTTAGACCCGGCAGGCCAGCGCATCGCGCCTTTTTCCTTGGGTGAGGGCTTTTCCGCCGACCTGGCCGCCCTGCGGCGTGACAAAGCTAGGCTGGAACATCTGTTGCAACAAGAGGTCGATCAAGGGCAGCGTGCAGAATTGTTAACACAAAGAGCAAAGATAGTAGCCGCTGAAGATGCGGAAGAAATGCGGGTCTTGGAAGCATTATCCGCAAAGTTGCGGCCGTATATCCCGGTCTTTTGCGCAAATATGGATAATTTGGGTTTATTGGATTTTACCATGGCCAAGGCGAATTTGGCGCAAGAATATGGTGCCGTGCGGCCAGAAATTTCCGAGAACCGCCTTGCGTTTAAAAATATGTACAATCCAATGGTGGCCGAGGTTTTGACGACAAAAAACAGGGTCATGACCAAAGTGTCCATAACCCTTGAAGTTGGTGCTACAATAATGACCGGCGCAAATATGGGGGGCAAAACCGTGGCCATGCAAACAGCGGTGCTTAACGCTGCCCTGGGTCGTATGGGTTTTTTTGTCTTTGCCGATGGGGCGGAAATTCCCTTATTTGACGGTATTTGTATGGTGGCGGAGGATATGCAGGGTACAGGGCATGGTCTGTCATCTTTTGGGGCCGATGTGGTGCAAATTAATGATATAATTTGCCACAGCCGCAATAATTTTTTGCTGATAGCCATGGACGAACCCGCCCGCGCCACAAATCCTGCGGAAGGGGCTGCTATTGTGCGCGCCCTGGCTGCGTTTATGGCACAAAAAAACTGTGTGTGCCTCATCAACACCCATTATGACCGCATTGTGCGGCCCGGTATGCGCCATTATCAGGTGGCGGGTTTGAGAGGGGGCAGCACCATGGATTATAACCTTGTGGAGGTCGATGCCGACACCGCCCCGCCCCGGGACGCCTTAGAAATATGCCGCATTATGGGGATGGATAGGGAACTGCTGGACATAATTGAAAAAGAATGTGACCCTATCCCGGAAACCACATATTATTAAATCTTTGAAAGGCCATGGAAATTTCTTGGAATTCTGCAAAATCCCTGTCGGTCCAGCCATTTCTTGCGGACAATATGACAAGCGCGTAGGGTGACGGCGCATATACAATGGCCATATCATGCCATGCCGTTGGTCTTGTCCAGCCGGTTTTGCTTGCTATGGGATAATCCGACACAATAAAGGGAAACTGATTGTCAAGCAGGTGTTGCTTAAACTCTTCGCTGTATTTGCCGCCGGATTCTATGTATCTAAAAATCTCTCTTGCAAAAAGCCCTGATTCGCTTGCGGTTAGGGTAGAATCCATCACCCTGTTGCGCACAAAGTTTGGATTGCCGCCTATGTCTTCAACAAACTGTCTGTATCCTTCTGTTCCGTGAATTCTTATAAGCATATATGTAGCAATATTGTCACTGTAGCTAAGATTTAGCCGCAAGAGCTCCCGCTGGGTAAAAGTGGCACCAACCCTGTATCTGTGGCGGATAACGCCGGAACCCCCTATAAAATCGGCATTGGTAAAGGTGTGTATGCTGTCCAAGTCTGTTTCGCCTCTTTCGGCCTTTTGGTATATGTACAGGGCAAAGGATGCCTTGGTAACGCTTGCGGAAAAATAAGACCTGTTGGCATTATGCCTGTATGTAAAGCCGGTGTCAAGGTTTTCGAAATATACCGACAAATTGTTGCCAAAGCGTCTTAGTAGTCTGTCTAGTTCGTACACAGGTGGTGTAAAGTCCAGGTTTATCCATTTTGGTCCAAGCCATGTTGCAATTTGCAGCCATCTGCCGTCTCTTTCCAAAACAGTAACAACCTGTGGGCTCACAACGCTTACCATATTACTGTCGCCCCTGTTTGCAAAAATACCCATGGGCCTTTCTATATAGCGCATATTGGCACCAAGATATGTCCATTTGTGTCCGTATGCGGTGCATATTATTGCCCAGTTATAGTCGTTTGCATATACAATATTAATTGTCTGTGGGCCGAAAGTAGCAACACGTTTGGCTCTAAAATCCGGCGCATCATAAATAGAAAATGCCCATGGGATGTGTTGGGTTTTTGTTTCGGATTCGGCCCATACGGCCAGAGGCAACATAAGAATTGCAATAAAAAACACAGCTAATGCCGTGGGTTTTGTGATAATTTTTCTTGGGTTCATGTATTTACCCCTCTCGAATTTTGTTGTACAGACAATTGTAGCATAGATTTGGTCAAATGTCCAGAACCTGGGCGAAATATACCTGGACAAAGGCCAGGTGGTAAGTTATACTAATCTGCGAGGTGATTTTTTAATGACAGAAGTAATAATTGTGGCGGCGGCCAGAACCCCCATAGGTTCTTTTGGTGGATGTTTTAAGGATGTCTCTGCTGTGGAACTGGGTGTAGCAGCTGCGAGGGAAGCGATGGCACGCGCAAATGTGCTGCCGGCGCAAATAGATGAAGTAATATTTGGTAATGTGTTGCAGGCGGGACTGGGCCAAAATGTGGCGCGGCAGATATCCGTGGCGGCTGGGTTGCCGGAGGCGGTACCGTCTTTTGCTGTAAACAAGGTATGCGGCAGTGGCCTTAAAGCAGTGGAATTGGCGGCCCAGGCCATAATATGTGGTCAGGCGGATGTTATTTTGGCCGGCGGCACGGAAAATATGAGCGCCGCGCCGTTTTTGATGAAAAATATGCGCTGGGGGCAGAAGCTGGGTAACGGTGAGGCTATCGACACCCTGGTACACGACGGCTTGACGGATGTTTTTAATAACTACCACATGGGTATAACCGCGGAGAATATTGCGGAGCAATTTGCCATAACTCGGCAGGAGCAGGATGAGTATGCTGCCGAAAGCCAGCAAAGGGCCGAGCGTGCCATGGCCGCAGGGCTCTTTGTTGACGAAATAGCCCCGGTGGCCATACCCCAACGTAAAGGCGACCCTATTATTGTGGACACAGATGAGTATCCCAGAGCAGGCACCACTGCCGAGAGCCTGGCCAAGCTGCGCCCGGCCTTTAAAAAAGACGGCACGGTGACAGCGGGTAATGCTTCCGGTATAAATGACGGGGCGGCGGCGTTGGTGTTGATGAGCCGGACAAAAGCAGAACAACTGGGCATAAAGCCTCTGGCTGTAATAAAATCTTATGCCAATGTGGGCGTAAATCCCGCCACAATGGGTCTTGGGCCTGTGCCTGCCGCCCAAAAAGCACTGGCAAAGGCCGGACTTTCTGTGGGAGATTTGGATTTGATAGAGGCCAACGAAGCTTTTGCCGCCCAGGCGTTGGCTGTTATGCGGCAACTTGGTCTGGA
>WQVZ01000017.1 GCA_009785595.1 Defluviitaleaceae bacterium
GTCAACACCTCGTGCACCGTCTGCACCCATATCAAAGGAGAGTTGGTGGTGGGATGGGGGTAGGGTTGCGAGGAGGGCGTCTATAGCAGCGGGGTTGGTTAGGTCTAGGGTGTAGGTTTGGGTTAGGGGGGCGAGGGATTCGAGGGTGGTGTTTCTGGATAGGCGGGCGGGGAATTGCATCATTATATGTTCGGTATCGGATGTCCACCAGAGAAAATTGTTGCGTTCATCGAAGTGGAACTTGCCGTAAGGGCCGTCAATAAGGTCGTTCTCGGTAATGCGGAGCTGGCCAAGCATAGCATTTTCTGGAGAATCCATATCCCAGCGAGTAAAGCTAAACATAAAATGCTGCTGGCGAGCGTCCGCTCTCCTCATTTCCACTCCCGAAGTTAAATATTCTTCCGGTAGAAACCAAGAGGTCACGAAGTTTTCACATATCGTAAGTCTGTATAGCTGATACTCCTCCGGTATGCCTATGGGCAGATAGAAGCTTTCCGGCTCCATAAGGTTTACACTACTTGCCATAGATGTCGTCATTCCGGTAGCTCTGCCGGATCCAACCATTAGGTAGCTTTCTAAAAATTCACGCATTGATGTGAAACGAAGGGTGTCGGGTTCATAAGAAACATGGTCATCCTCAAAGACACCATTGGTTGTTTCGATGATGTCGTCGTCAATGTCCTCATTTTGTCCGCAACCAATTAAGGTCAAAGCTAAGAATAACGTCATGATAATTACTGATAAACGTTTCACAATTACCGCGCCTCCTTTTTAGACCCATGGGCCAACCGCCGCATCTCCTCGGCGGCCTTGGTAGTTGTGTCGGTTATCTCGGCCCCGCCTATAAGCTGGGCTATGGCTTTGATGGTATCAGCCTCCTCCAGTCGGTGAATATGGGTGACGGTGCGGCCGTCGGCGGGGGTTTTTTCTATGTAAAAGTTGGCGTCGCCCATGGCGGCTATTTGGGGTAGGTGGGTGATGCATAGTATCTGGTGGTTTTGGGCGATGACAGCCAGTTTTTGGGCCACCTGCTGGGCGGTGCGGCCGGAAATGCCGGCGTCAATTTCGTCGAAGATGAAGGTTTCGATGGTGTCATAACCGGCCAGAGCGGTTTTAAGTGCCAACATGACGCGGCTCATCTCGCCGCCGGAAGCGATGTCAGATAGGGGCTTTGGGGCTTCGCCTTTGTTGGCAGATATCATGAACTCGACGCGGTCGAAGCCATCGCGGCCGAATTCACTACGGCTTTGCACATCGATAGCAAAGCTGGCGGCCTCCATACTTAACTGGCGCAGGGTGGTTTCTATCTGACCGCCCAGCGTAGCGGCGGCCTCCCGGCGTATTTTTGACATCGCCAGGCAGGTACGGCCGATTTCTTTTTCTAGGGCCTTTTTTTCTGCAACCAATTGTGCCAATTCTTGTTGGCCGTTTTCTATGGTATGTAGCTTTTGGACAAGTTCTTGGGCATATTCCAAAAGTTGCGGCACGTTGCGGCCGTATTTTTGTTTTAAACGATATATTTGGTCCAGCCGGGCTTCTATTTCTTCAAGCTCCCACGGGTTGTGTTCTAAGTTATCGGCATAACGGGCAAAATCTTGGGAGATATCAGCAAGTTGAGCATAAAGGTCGGCCAGTCGGGTAGCCGTGTCTTTTTGGGCCGTATCGTATGCGGCAACAGCGGCGGTATGCTCCACCACACGGGCAAGGTTGTCCAACACTCCGCCATCTGCGCTTAGTAATGCCCGGGCTGCTACCGCCCCATTGGTGATTTTTTCTCGATTGGTCAGCATTTTGCGCCGTTGGGTCAACCTTTCTTCCTCGTCGGTGGCCAGACCAGTGGCAGAAATTTCTTCTATTTGGAATTTATATACATCTGCTGTCTGACTTTGGTCGGCATTTTGGCCGGGTATGGTTTTTATGGCGGCTAACAGGGTTTTGTATGCGGTAATATATTCTGCCAGCTGCGTTTTTTGCGGCAACAAGTCTTCTTGACAAAAACGGTCTAAAAGCTGCAAATGCTTCGCGGGATTGAGGAGAGATTGATGCTCGTGCTGGCCATGGATGTCCACCAGCACGGCGGAAATTTCCTTTAGCATACTGATAGTTACAGGCCGCCCGTTAATTTTTGCTGTTTGTTTGCCCGCTGTATTTTGGGAACGAAAAAGAAGCAGAGCGCGATCTTCGCCTATATCAATACCAAGGCGGGAAATCTGCTCTACCAGCTGATTGTGGCTGACGGTGATAAAAGCCTCGACCGTGGCAACATCAGCACCGGTACGGATAAATTCCTTGGAAGCACGGGCACCCAAAACAAAATTGATGGAGTCTATTAGTATAGATTTTCCCGCGCCGGTTTCGCCTGTGAGGATATTTAGGCCCGGGGCAAAATCA
This sequence comes from Defluviitaleaceae bacterium, assembly GCA_009785595.1. Classification (GTDB taxonomy): domain Bacteria; phylum Bacillota; class Clostridia; order Lachnospirales; family WRAX01; genus WQVZ01. Next base: position 2,392 of record WQVZ01000017.1, read on the forward strand.
ATGGAAGCTTCGCGGATAAGGGCCACATTTGATACTTTAAGATGCTCTAACATTTTTATCTCCTGGTATCTTCATAGTTCATAATGTTTTGCCGATTTTTTTACGTAGCACCTCATAAAATCCGTAACTATTTGTCTTTATTATATTGGTGACATATTGGGATGGGGTTATCAAAATTTCCAGTTCATTGCCGCATACGCTGGTAACATCGGCGTGATTTATGCCCTCGCCATCAAAGGAAATAACGGTATCACGGGTGTTTGGCAGACGTATGTGTATATGGTCTTCGTGAGAAATAACAGCGGGGCGGGCGCTTAAAGAAGCGGGGCATATGGGGGTTATGGCCACCATTTTTGCATCAGGTTTAAGCACCGGGCCGCCTGCAGCCAGATTGTAAGCTGTAGAACCAGTGGGAGTTGAAATAACAAGGCCATCGGCTCTAAAAGTGTCCATATACTCTCCGTTTATGTGTACAACACATTGTATCATACGAGGAGAGAAGCCCCTGTAAATAGTGATGTCATTGAGGGCAAGACGCGTGGCGGCACCCAATCCGGCTTGCAACATCATGCGCTGCTGTATTTTATAATTGTCTGCTAAAATGCGACTGATGGCACTTTTGGCATGGTTTTTCTCCACATCGGTAAGGTAGCCTACATTTCCCAAATTAATACCCAAAAGGGGCGTGCCGCTGTACACGGCATGACCAGCGGCTTTTAGCATGGTGCCATCGCCACCCAACACCACCAAAAAATCTACTTCATCGCATACCTCTCGATAGTTTTTCATAAACTGACAGTTATTGGGCAGCAAAGGGGCCAGTTCTTTGGTGGCAAAAACTTCACAGCCTAAAGCCCGCACAAAGTCCGCCAAATCGCGGGTTGTGGCTAATTGCAAATCCCTGTCTGTGTTTGGAAAAAAACCTATTTTCTTCATGCGTCCCTCTTTTCCGCCAAAATCAGGTATTCTACATTGCCGTTTTGGCCTGTAATGGGCGATTGATCGATGTTTGTTGCGGCGAAACCATTATCTGCCAGAGCGTCGCGAATTCTTTTGACAGCCTTGTCGCGGGCGGCTTGACTGCGCACAACGCCCTTTTTATCAAGCTTTGTCCGGCCGCATTCAAATTGGGGTTTAACAAGAAACACCGCTTTGCCGCCGGCCTCCAATAATTCGGATACTTTTGGTATCACCAATGTTAAAGAAATAAACGAAAGGTCAGTGGCGATAAAATCCGGCTGGTAAGGCAAATCATCCAAAATTATGCCCCTAATGTCGCGACCCTCTATTGATATAACCCGTGGGTCATGATGCAGCGTTTGAGCCAGTTGGCCATGCCCGTTATCCAGGGCAATAACACATTTAGCACCTCGTTGTAACATACAATCAGTAAATCCACCGGTGGATGCGCCTATGTCCAAGCAACGCAACCCTTGTAGATTAATATGAAATTTTTCCAGTGCGTGGGCTAATTTTAGACCGCCGCGTGATACAAATGGCAGCTTTCCAACCTCTGAAGCAATTTTACTGGTCTCGGCGATTTTGGCCCCCGGTTTTGTGATTATTTCGCCGTCAACACTGCATTTTCCGGCCAAAATTATTTCTTTGGCGTATTCCCGCGATACATCCAGTTGCTTGCAAACCATAATATCAAATCGCTTCATCATGACTTACGCTCTCCGCAATTTTTGTATAAATACTGTCTGCGTCCAATCCCACCAAAGCCAACAGTTCATCCCTGGTGCCAATGGGCGGAAAATCGTCGTCAATGGCGAAAGGATGTAGGCGCGGCGTGGTGATGCCTTTATTACGCAAGGCGGCGTGCAGGCTTTGGCCGAACCCGCCCGCGTGTACGTTCTCTTCTATTGTAAATATATGGGAATACTTTGCCAAATCCGTCACCATTCCTATATCCAACGGCTTTATAAAGCGCGGATTAATAAGTGTCGGCGCATACCCATCGGCACAAAGCCGCTCACATACCAGATTAGCCGCGTCCACCATAGAACCCACTGCAATTATGGCAATCTTTTCGCCGTTTACCAAGGTTTCGCTTTCACCAAGGCGTATCGGGGAAGGGTTGCTCGATATAAAACTACTTGCAGTATCCTTTGGATAACGTATGGCCACAGGGCCGTTATGGTGCATAGCAAAGTCCAGCATAGCGCCAAATTCGGCAGCATTTGCCGGGGCGAGCACCGTTAAATTAGGCATATGCGTCAAATAGCTAAGGTCAAAAATACCTTGATGGGTCTCTCCGTCGCCGGGCACAACGCCGGCTCTATCTAGCATAAATACAACGGGCAGTTTCTGTATACATACATCATGAAGGATTTGATCATAAGCCCGCTGTAAAAAGGTGGAATATATCGCTACAACAGGTCTCAAGCCGCCTTTGGCCAGGCCCGCCGCAAAGGTGACAGCATGACCCTCTGCAATGCCAACATCAAAAAACCGGTGGGGGAAATTCTTTTTAAAGCTAGCCAGGCCGCAGCCTGTCGGCATCGAGGCCGTTATAGCCACGATTTTGTCGTTGGCCTGCCCGAGCTCTACAATTTTGTTGGCAAAAACATCGGTGTATGTAGCTTTGGCGGCAGGTTTGACGGCTCCGGTCGCCGCGTCAAAAGGCCCAATGCCGTGAAATTTCGCTGGCTGTCGTTCTGCCGGGACATACCCCATGCCCTTTTTGGTGCGCACATGCACCAGCACCGGCCCTTTAATTTCCTTAACATTTTGCATAACACCAACTAATTGTTCCAAATTATGGCCGTCAACCGGGCCGTAGTATTTAAAACCCAGCTCCTGAAACAGCACGCCTGGTATCAATAGATATTTGAGGTGCGTTTTGGTTTTTTCTAAAAAACTACCAGTACCTTTGCCTACAATGGGTATATTTTGCAAAAATCCTCGCACGGCCCCTTTTACATTGATGTATGAGGGTGCCGAGCGCAGGTCATTGAGATAGCGCGACAGTGCCCCAACATTTTCGGATATAGACATCTGGTTGTCGTTCAAAATAACCGTTAAGTCCGTATCGCTACGGCCAATATTGTTAAGCCCCTCCAGGGCCAGGCCGCTGGTGAGAGACCCATCACCAATAACCGCAACCACCTTATTGCGCTGGCCCAGCAGATCACGACTGATAGCCAAGCCGTGTGCGGCCGACAATGATGTGGAGCTATGGCCCACATCAAAGACATCATGGGGGCTTTCGGTGGATTTGGTAAAGCCGCTAAGACCTCCGAATTGACGTAAAGTATCAAATTCATCACGTCGCCCAGTCAATATTTTGTGAGGATATGACTGGTGCCCCACGTCCCACAAAATTTTATCATCAGGGGAATTTAAACAGTAATGCAAAGCCAAAGTAAGCTCCACCACACCCAAATTAGACGCCAGATGTCCCCCTGTTTTAGACACAGAGTTTACTAAAAATTCCCTAATTTCTTCCGCTACAACGGGCAGCTGTGGCATTTGCAGCCGCTTTAAATCCCGTGGCGAATTTATTTTATCTAAATAGCGCATATATACCTCAGCAAACAGAAATTGGTTATTTAACCGCAATCACCATTTTGTATGGAAAAATCACTTCAGCATTGTCATTAAATCCCGCCATATGCTCAAGAAACCCATCAACATCTTTCTTGATGCCATCGTCTATCTTTGCGGCAAACTCCGCATTACTTATATGTACAAGAAAATCCATCATCTTTTGGGCCGGCCATTGTTCCGCGCTGTGGCATACAGCTTCCCTCGAAAATTTAAACTTTCCAAAGGATTTGATTCTGTCAGCATACGAATTTTTATCGTTATGCACGGGCGGAGTGGCTTGAGAATACCACACTTCGGTACTTTTTGCCCTAAGTTCCAAAAAAGCCTTTTCCAGTTCCCAACCCACAACAGGCGGCAGGGCAAAGTCATATATAGCCAAAATGCCGCCAGGTTTGAGAATTCTGTAGAATTCGGCCAGAGAGCTGTCTATATCCATCCAATGAAACGCCTGAGAAACAGTGACAATGTCGGTGTAATCAGCAGGCAGGCTTGTGTTGTTTGAAACACCGCCCTTAAAAACAACGGAACCTTGCCCTGTGCTTTTTTCGGCTATTGCACGCATCTCGTCATTCGGCTCTATGCCGATTATACTTGCGGCAATATTCTGCCATATTGTTGTAGACAAGCCCGTGCCGCAGCCTACGTCAACAACCACATCGGGGCTTTTGCCCAGCCATGACAAAATAATTTTAATTACGGCATGTGGTGGGGTTGGCCTAACGTTGTGATATGATTTAGAAACAATGCTCCATTGCTCAAAATTCCTTTTATGCACCGCTTTTTCCACACTTGCACCCCCATTGCCTTATAAGCCCGTCCATTTCCCTTCTGCTTCTAATGATAAAAAAGAGCTTGTCGCCATATTTTGCGCGAAAATCCATGATGGCACGCTTTCTTTGCGATTTATTATAATTCATTATGCCTTTGCAAAACATAACAAATCTTTTGTCAAATTTTTCATCTATATGATGGTCCGGCGCAGTGTCCGGACGTTTTTGCCATGCCTTTTGATGACACCCGCAATGCATATAAGGGGATTTGTATCAAGGAAAATTATCAAATCCGCCCGCTTAAACCGCAAATCCATTGACTCACCATAACTGACATTGCCGTCAATAATCCATCTGTCCATTGCGGTAAATCCGGCAACTTTCTTCAGCCATTCATCTTCCGGTGGCGTTTGCCAATTTGGTAGCCAAAAATGCGTATCAAGATGAATAGCCGGTAAGCCTGTGGCATTGGCAAGCTTTTTGGGCAAATAACTTTTACCGCTGCCGTTGTTGCCAAGGACAGCTATTCGCCTGTAATCAAATATATTCATATCTTATCCATTGGTCATCAGCACGGCAATGACTATACCCAAAATACCACCTGCCGCCACTTCTATAGGCGTATGGCCCAGCATTTCTTTCAGCTTTTTATCCAGCTTTATGCCGGTGTTTTCTATGCTCTCCAGCAGGTCATTTATAACCTTTGCCTGCTTGCCGGCGGCGCGGCGCACCCCGGATGCGTCGTACATTACAATCATGCTGATGATGGCGGCCAAAGCAAACAGATATGTGTCAAAACCCTCTCTGATGCCGATTGTTGTTGTTATGGCAGTTACAAAAGAGGAATGAGACGAGGGCATACCGCCTGAGGACAGGATAAGGCCCCATTTAACCCTGCGGGTGCGGGCAAGTTCGTATATAATCTTTAACACCTGAGCCGCAGCCCAGGCCACAACGGCTATCCAAAGGGCGTAGTTTAGCTGTATTTCGTCAAAAAACGACATATTGCGTCACCTTGTCCTATCTATTAAATTCTCCGCCAGCGCCACTAAAAATGCCGAATTTTCCAGCCTTCGCAGGCTTTCTATCACAGACGCGGACAGCTGGTGGTACATTTCCTCCGCTTTTTCAACGCCATAAAGGGATATATACGTAGATTTTTGATTCTTTTGGTCGCTGCCGATGGGTTTGCCAAGAGTCTCGCCACCGCTGATATCCAGCAGGTCGTCTTTTATTTGGAAGGCCATGCCCAAGGTTTTGCCTATATCTTCCATGGTGCTTACGGTATCATCATCCGCAAATGCAGCCAGGGCACCACCGCCAAATGCGGCCATAAGCAGACCGGATGTTTTGTTGGTGTAGATATATTCCAGTTCTTGGGCAGTGGCGGCGGCATTTTCCATGCGTATATCCATAACCTGCCCGCCAATCATGCCCTTTATCCCTGCATAATCTGCTATTTTACTCATAGCCTTCAAAAAATGAATATTGGGGTTAGCCACACAATGCTGCGCCATCACTTCATATGCCCGGTTTAACAGAGCATCCCCCGCCAAGATGGCCATGGCTTCGCCAAAAACCATATGGTTTGTGGGGTGGCCGCGACGTAGGTCGTCGTTGTCCATTGCAGGCAAATCGTCGTGGATAAGGGAATATGTGTGAATCATCTCCAAGGCGCAAGCAAAAGGCAGGGCGTTGGCTGTCTTGCCGCCCAGCATCTTACATGTGGCCAACAAAATAACCGGACGCAGACGCTTGCCTCCGGGGAAAATGCTATATCTGGCGGCTTCGTTGATGATTTCCGGATAGACCATCGGCAGATAGTCATCCAGCCCGCCATTAATCAGGTCGATTTTTTTCTGTAGGGCTGCTTCAAAGTTCATCATCACTCGTCATCACCCATGGGGGCAAAATCCCGTCTTTCTGTCATTCCCGCGGCATTTTTTGTTAACAATTCTACTTCTTGCTCCACATCTGCCAATTTTTGGGCGCAATTTGCCGCCAAAGCCATGCCTTCTTTATACAACGCCAAAGAAACCTCCAGTGGTGCATCGGATGCCTCTATGGCGGCGATTATCTCGTCCAGTCGCTTTATATTTTCCTCAAAATCGAATCTTTCTTTGCTCATAATATCTCTGCTTCCCTCGTTATGTCAGCAAATTGCAAGCCGACCTTTTGGCCGGCAGCAAGCTTTCGACCATCATGTATAATTTTGCCATCCGGTTGGGTGACAACAACAAAACCCCGTTGTAACACCGCCAGCGGCGATATTTTCTCTAAGATATGAATTTGCGCCGTCAAGCCGGATTTTATGCGCCCTATTTTTGACATCATAGCATGACCCATGGCCATATCACGCCGCTCAAGCGCCCCACGCTGTGTGTTTATTTTTGCAAGTTCACGCTGGGGCGATAGACGATAATGTCTGTTGGCTAGACGTACCCGGCATACCCGCAGGCGTCCTTCCATGGCTTCCGCCAGTCCTTGAATTTGCCATTGCAGTATTTGCGCCATTTCTGCCAAAGTCGGTGTTGTGGCCAGCTCTGCCGCCGCCGTGGGAGTCGCCGCTCGCATATCCGCCGCCGCGTCGCATATTGTCCAGTCAATTTCATGGCCCACGGCAGATATCACGGGTATTTTGGAGCCAAACACTGCCCGTGCAACAATTTCTGTGTTAAATGCCCCTAAATCTTCGGCACTGCCGCCGCCGCGGCCTACTATTAATATATCTGCGCCACTATGGGTATTAGTAAATTCTATGGCATCGGCAATGTCCTGGGGGGCTTCTGCACCCTGCACCAGCGTTGGCACCACAACCAGCTTAATCAGTGGGTTGCGCCGCTTTATGGTATTGATAATATCCCACACCGCTGCTCCTGTTGGTGATGTCACAATGGCAATTTTATTAGGATATTGCGGCACATCTCGTCTGTTGTCAAAAACACCTTCGGCGTCCAATTTGACCTTTAGGGCCTCGATGTCATGATAAATTTTGCCTTGGCCGGCGGGCTCCATAAGCTCGCCCACAAATTGCACATCACCCATTTTTTTGTACACGGATATGCGCCCATAAATGCGAACCATATCACCGTTTTTCGGTGCAAATTTCAGGTGCTGTGCATCGTTGTTAAACATACAGCACCTTAAAGATGCTTGCTCGTCCACCAAACTAAAATACATATGTCCGGCGGAATGTTTGCGGAAGTTGGAGACTTCGCCCTGGACCAAAATACTGCACAAAAACATGTCCTCTTCCAGCAGCTCTTTAAGATAATCCACTATTTTTGATACTTTATATGCCTGTATTTTCATTGCTCTGTCTCTTTCAGTTTTCTGGCTATCTTCCCCAGTACCCCATTTACAAACTTGCTGGATTCCTCGGTAGAAAAAGCCTTAGCCAATTCCACTGCCTCGTTTATGGATACACCGTCACCAATATCCGGGTTGTACAAAATTTCGTACACAGCCAGACGCATTATGGCTAAATCTACCTTAGAAATACGCGAAATATCCCATGCAGTGGAGGTTTCGTCAATATGGGCGTCAATTTCGGCTAAATTGGTACGCACCCCGGCCACCTCGCCTAATATAAAATCCGGCTCGCTGGCGGTCTCTTCGGCAAAGTTTTCTAAATAATATGCCAGTTCTTCATTAACATCACATTCCCCGCCGCTGTCCATCTGAAAAACCAAGCAAAAGGCGTGTTTTCTGTCGTTTTTACGGCTCATCAGCTTATCCTCTTGTCCGTGGCACCGGCTTAATTTTAGGCAGTTTTTCAAACTGCACACCAACCACATTTACATTAACCTCAGTTACAGTCATGCCCACCATGGTCTCCAATGCTGTTTTTACCCGCTCCTGCACCTTTTCGGACACCTGGTGTATCTTATGGCCAAATTTAACAAAAATGGCAATGTCAATACTTACCACGTCGCCTTCCACGGTGGCTTTTACTCCCCGGGCAAAGTTGCGTTTGGTTAGGCGGGCATGGGCTTCGGCTGCTGTTGCGTGTTGGCCAAAAACAACGCCCTCTACCTCCAAGGCCGCCGTACGTGATATAATGGCCAGCACCTCGTTTGCAATCTGAATATGGCCTATCTTGCTGTTAACATTAACTTCCTGCATATTTTTTCCTCCCTGCGTTTAATATCGCGCAATCATGCTTATAATTTAATATGGTTTGTACAAGTATATTTATTATAGCAGAAATTATGCGAAGTGCAATAGGCAACAAAGCATGGGCAATTTGTTGCAGAACAAACCCTTGACCCTTTATCCAGTAAATGGTATTATGGACTTATTATGCCGTACCACACAACACGAAAGGAACATATATATGATACGCAAAATAAAAAGAACCCTGGTGCTGACTCTTTTGGCCGCGATATTGCTTCCGGGCAGGCTATACGGGACACCGGATACAGATGCCATTACAGGCGATGCTTTGCCCCTGGAATCCGAATTTTCCATACTTGTTGATGTGGCCACCGGCCGCATCCTTCACGATGTGGGTGCCCACCAACGGGCTTATCCCGCCAGCATGACCAAGGTTATGACCACGCTGCTGCTGCTGGAAAGCAGCTGGCCAATGGACATGCCTATTTTCCACAATCAAGGGGCCATAGACAGCGTTGTGCCCTGGCACAGCCCTATTTATACCGTGGTAAATTATCTTACAATAGAAGAGGCATTGTACTCTATGATGTTACGCTCTGCCAACGACGTCAGCAATGCCGTGGCGGAGTTTTTAGGCGGCACCCAGGAGGAATTTGCCCGTATGATGACCGCCAGAGCCCATGAACTTGGCGCGGTTAACACCAATTTTACCAATGCCCATGGCCTGTGGGAACCTTATCATTACACCACCCCTTACGACATGGCGTTGATTATGCGCGAAGCCATACGCCACGATAAATTCCTTGAAATCATCAATGCCCAGCGGTTTTTTATCGACCGCGACCGCTACAACGACTCTGACGGCGACCCATATCGTATGCTGGAAAACACCAATAGGGCTATTTTTCCTGCCAATACGCATTTTAACCCCGATATTGTCGGCGGCAAGACGGGTTTTACCAACAATTCTCGCAATACCCTGGTGTCTTATGGCCAGCGGAGCGGCATGGGACTTATCAGCGTAATTATGCGGGCAGACAGCCGAGATATCATATACACCGACACCCGCCTGCTTATGGACTTTGGTTTTGACCAATTTGAACATCAAACGGTGTTTTCTGCGGCGGATTTTGAATATCACGTTAATCTGGTACAGCGCAGTAACGAAGGGGTGCTGCTTATTGGCGGCATGGAGCTTAGGGCCGCGGAGGATGTGGTTTTCCCCTTGCCTGTGGGTTTTGACGGCACCGGCATTACCGCCGCCGTGCATACCGCCGACAGAATAGTAGTCCCCGTGCCCGAAAATTTTGCGGTGGGACAGGTTGTGCTGAAATATAACGGAGATATTCTTGCCGAAGTGGATTTGCACACAGCCCGTGCCGCGGCTGAGCTAACCGCCGAGGAGCTTGCCGGTCTTTTTCCTGCCCCTGTGGCTCTGGCTGCTACCTATTATACGCCAACAGTCTACGATGATGACAATTTCTCGGTTCTAAGGCTCATCAGCAATATATCCCTGGTGTTGCTGGGTATACTGCTCTTCGGTTTTCTGGTGATACGCTTTTTGCGTTTTTCCCATCGTCGTCGCAGAAGGGCCAGGGCTCAGTATATGCGCCGTGGTCGCGGCCACTCTTCGCCATACAACCGCAAGCCTGCCACCACCGGCAATTTGCGGTATCGTTACAAATAAGCAAAAAGGCAGGGCGATGTTTTTTCGCTCCTGCCTTTTGTTTTTATTGGGTTGTACCGGCCTTTTCTTTAAGCTTTAAATACTCACGCATTACAGGATCAAGTTTTGGTGGCTTGGGAGGTTTAAGAGGCTTGGGAGGTCTTGGGCCTTTCTCCTGCAAATATTTTCGCACATATTTTGTTGTACGATGTGCAAGCCACGCACCCCAGGCAAGCAATATGCCACCAACAATGTACAGCGGGTAGGCTATGCGCATTTGGGCACTTTGGGCTTCCCCTAGCAGCCAAGAAGCTTCTTCAACATGCAATGACGAAGTGGCTTCTCGAACATTCACAAAACGCTCTCTTGCTGATACACGAAAATATTCCTCTAAATTCCAAATTGCTTCGTTAAAGTACCCTCCGTAAAGCGAGCGCGGCGTACTTACGCGATCTATAAAGAGCCCGGCAAAAATGGCAACAATTACAGCAAATATCGCAATATGTATGCGTAATGTTTTTTTGTCTGCCACTTTTCTTTTGGCCAAATTCAACAACTCGTCATCGCTTTCGCCTAAAACTTTACCGTTGTTTTGATACACTGTGTCAGTCATGTGAGGTTCCTCCTCATCAGTCGCAGGGAGGGTTTGTACTTCCGAAGCCAATAGCAAAGCATGCCCTTCTGCCAGCCACGAAGCCCGCCCGTTGCGCACCAATTGTTTTGCCCTGCGGGGATATGTAGAACCCACCCTTTCGTTATTTTCGTTATACAATTCTATGAGTTTCACAAAGTCAACTCCTCAAAAGGCGTGGCCAATCCGCTGTTTTTTGTCATGGGTGCCTGCCCCGGCCATCGCATAAGTATATACGTCAATTTTCTTCAAAACGTCTGATAAAGTCCACGCATACGGTCTTGCCGCGCATATCGCCGACAAAGTCCACTATATGATTTTCTACAACAAATTTCTCATTTATTTTAGTAATGCTGCCAAACTTTTCGCCGTCTACATGTGTTATGGTGATATATGTCCCACAGGGTGGCAATAATTTATTTGTGCAAAGTATTATTTTTTTATCCAGTCCAACCTGTCCCATAATAAAATAGTCCCGCCCGGTCAGCTCTTTAACCTTAGCCAAATTTCCGTTAACAATGCTACAACGCAGGTCGGCGGCACTTATTTTGCCATCTTTGCTGTCTACATGATTAACAACATGCGTAGCAAAACCCAGCTGACGGCCCAGTTTCTCCAACAAGGCGACATCTCCCGCGCCGCCTGCGCCAAAGCGATAACCTTGCCCCACAACCAAAACCCGACAACACAACTTATTAACCAAAATATCTGTGACAAAATCCTCTGGTCTCATTCCGGCAAATGCGGCGGTAAATGGGTACTCAATATAATAATCTATGCCCATCTGTTCCAATAGATGGATTTTCTCTTGGCGCGCAAGTATTAGATGCGCACCCTTGCCGGAAAAAAATTGAGCGGGGTGGGGCCAAAAAGACAAAATGACGGTGGCTAAGGTGTTTTGCGCGGCGATGCGCTGTAGTTCGCCCGCCAAATGCATATGCCCCCTGTGCAGTCCGTCAAATTTACCTATTGTTATGGCCGTGTCATGGCCTATTTGTATGTCTTTGTCAAAAAAGTACTTCATGTAGTCTCCTGTGGGTGCAGCATTTTGCCACCCAATTTAAAATAGCACCACCTTGGGTTTAATATGCCCGTCTCCCGTCGCAACATAAATGCCAGCCAAGCTGCCCGACGCGTCAAAGGCCAGATACTCCACCCCATCTTGCAATTTATCGCAAGAAACGAAGCCCACAGGGATTTTGTTGCCATTTTTTAGCCATTTGTCAGCGTGGCTGCTAATATTTATTTTTGGAAAATGCGCCAAAGCACTTTCAATACTAATAACATTTTGTTGTAATTGTCCCGCAACTGTCAGCTCCTCAAGTTGTGCCAGGGTTATGCTGTTTTCCAGACAAAAACCGCCGCTTTTTGTGCGCACAAGTTCCCCCATATGGGCGGCAGTGCCAAGTGCCGCGCCTAGGTCGGTGCAAAGTGTGCGTATATATGTGCCCTTGCTGCAGGCCACCCTAATTCGGATGGACTCCGGCAAATGCTCCGCTAAAACCTCAATGGCGTGTATGGTGATATGTCGGGCTTTGCGCTCTATTTCCGTCCCTTGGCGGGCGTATTCGTACAGTTTTTTGCCGTCAACCTTTATGGCAGAATACATCGGTGGTATTTGTGTAATTTGTCCAACAAATTGCGGCAAAACATTATAGACTTTGTGCATATCCACATCCACTGGCTTGCGGTCAACAATCTCTCCTGTGGTGTCCTGGGTATCCGTGGCGGCACCAAAAATAACCTGGGCCACGTACTCTTTATCATCAGCCATTATGTAGTCTGCAATCTTCGTGGCCCGTCCCAAACACACAGGCAAAACCCCGGTGGCATTTGGGTCTAATGTGCCCGTATGTCCTGCCTTGCATTTTGTAATACGTCTGACAATATTAACAACATCATGAGATGTGTATCCCTTTTCTTTGTGAATATTTACTATGCCATTCATAACAACTGCCTCCATTTGTCACAAGCAGTCTTGATGACATCTATCACCTCGCGCCGCCCTTCCTCTAAGGGAGCCGCAAACTGGGCCGCCGCCGCAAATTTGTGGCCGCCGCCGCCAAATTGCCCGGCAATGGCGTTTACATCCACACCGCTTGAGCGCAAACTAACCTTGATCATACCATTGCTGCGCTGGGTAAAAAACGCGGCAACGCTGATGCCTTCCACATTAAGCACATACTCCACAATGCCATCCAGGTCGGTAATTTTTGCCCCCACGGCGGCCATTTCTTCCGGAGAGACAAAAGTGTGGGCAATGGGATATCCTTCCGTGTATCGTATATTTTGGATTGCCTTGGCAAAAATCTCCGTTTCTATCCTGGTACGGGCATGGATAGTCTCCCGCTGTATACGGCCAAAATCAATACCCGCAGACATTAACGCCCCGGCGATTTCCATTGTTCTGGGCGTAGTGCCGCTATGGCGAAAAGCTCCGGTGTCGGTGACGATACCCGCATACAGGGCCGCGGCAATTTCTTTACCGATGGCCACATGGGGCTGAATTATCTCGTAAATAACCTGGCAGGTAGAGGATGCTGATGTATCCACATAGTTATGGTTGGCGAAGTTATCGTTGCCTACGTGGTGGTCGATGTTGATGGTGACGGCCGGCCGGCCCAACAACCCATCGCGGGCCCAAACCCGGCTTTTGTCGCCGCAATCTACTGCCACAAGCACATCAAAATCGGGCAGCGCATCGTCACAGGCAAGCACAAACCGCCTCTCCACCAAAAAATCATATTTAGCCGAAAACCGGTCAAGCATCACCATCGGTCGTTTTCCAGCCGCATCAAGAGCCAGGGCCAGCCCAAAGGCCGACCCCAGCGCATCCCCATCAGGTGTAGGATGTGTGACAATTACAATATTATCGCCGTTTTCAGTTAAGTTACGCCAAGCGTCATGGGCTGAGAGCATAGTGTCACTCCTTGTTAACGTCATCCAGCATCTTGCCTATTTTAAAGCTATAATCCAAAGAATCGTCCAAAATAAACTTAAACTCCGGCGTTTGGCGCAGGTTTATGCGGTTGGCCATTTCACTGCGGATGTGACCTTTGGCACTGTTGATGGCTTCCATACAGCTTGCCTTGGTGGCTTCATCCCCCAGCACACTAATATAAGCCTTGCAATATTTTAGGTCGGCAGAAGTCTCCACCCGCACGGCACTGGCCATGGCCGCCATGCGGGGGTCTTTAATGCCGCTGCGTAAAATCTCGCTAAGCTCGCGTTTTATTTCGTCATTAATGCGTATCATTCGGTTTTTCATTTGTCAGTCCTCATTTATCGGGCGGCAAAATGCCGCCCCTACTTAGGTGCCAACTTCCCAGCTTACACCAAACTTATCCACAATATGGAAGTCCAGCTCAAGCCATGGCAGGCTTTTTTGGCCTTCGGGGTCAAAGGAAACAGCGTCTTGTTTTAATATATCATATGCTTTTTGTACCGCTTCTTTTGTCAGCCCATATACACCAATTGTAACAGGCAAATCAAAGGGCTTGATATCTCTGGCCTGATATTCGGCATTTGTCCCCATGAGGTGTGCTGCACCTTCCAGATTACTTTTTTCCGTCATGGATAATATTTCTGCATCGCCATGCATCAAAGAAAGATGGGCGTATGTGCCGTCGTCGTGCTTAACGGTCAATCCGAAAGTTAGGTCAAAGGCCTGTGTGTAAAGCTGTGCCGCTTCGATGGTTCCGTCGATAGATAATTGCGGGGTGATTTTCATTTGTTTTCCCTCTGCTCAATCCGGGTGACCACAGGTCGCCCCTACCGTTTAATTTCTTCCATCACAAAGGCTTCTACAACGTCGTTCTCTTTGATGTCATTAAACTTAGACAACACAAGACCGCATTCATAATTGGTCAGCACCTCGCGCACATCATCCTTAAAGCGGCGCAGGGTGTCCAGGGTGCCTTCGTATACCACGATATTGTCACGTAGCACACGCACGGATGCATTGCGGGTTATCTTGCCATCGGTTACATATGCGCCGCCAATGGTGCCTATGCCGGAAGCTTTGAAAATTTGGCGTATTTGGGCATGACCGATGACTTTTTCTTCGTAAATAGGGTCAAGCATACCAACCATGGCTGCTTTAATATCGTCAATGGCATTGTAGATTATGCGGTACAGGCGTATGTCCACCTGTTGCTCTTCTGCCACGCTTTTAGCACTTACCTCCGGCCGCACATTAAAGCCTATGATGATGGCATTAGACGCGCTGGCCAGCATTACATCGCTTTCGGTAATGGCGCCCACACCGCCAAGTATGGTGCGTATGCGCACTTCTTCATTAGACAGCTTTTCTAAGCTGGCCTTAACAGCCTCTACCGAACCGCCAACATCGGCCTTGATGATAATATTAAGCTCTTTTACTTTGCCTGCCTGTATTTGATTAAACAAATCATCCAAACTTACTTTCTGTGGGGTTTCTTCTATCAGCTTCACCCGATTTTTGGCCACAATGGTTTCGGCCACATAACGGGCTTGCTTTTCGTTTTGGGCCACATGGAACAAATCTCCCGATGTAGGCACGCTGGTAAGGCCCAAAATCTCAACAGGTATGGACGGCGTGGCCGTCTCTACCTTTTGCCCTTTGTCGTTTATCATGGCGCGCACACGGCCATGGGCGGTGCCCGCTACAATTGGGTCGCCGATGTTGAGTGTACCCGCCTGTACCAGTACAGTGGCCACAGGGCCGCGGCCTTTGTCCAGTTGAGCTTCGATGACGGTGCCTCGAGCTTTTTTGTTGGGATTGGCTTTGTACTCCTTCATGTCCGCAACAAGCAGTATCATTTCAAGCAACTGCTCTATACCCTCTTTTGTGTGGGCGGACACAGGCACACATATGGTTTCGCCGCCCCAGGCCTCGCTTGTAAGGCCGTGGTCGCTAAGCTCCCGCATAACCTTCTCCGGATTGGCACTGGGTTTGTCAATTTTGTTAATGGCTACAATAATTTCTACCCCAGCAGCTCGGGCGTGGCTTATGGCTTCTATGGTTTGTGGCATAACGCCATCGTCGGCAGCAACAACCAGTACGGCAATATCCGTAACCTGGGCGCCACGCATACGCATGGCGGTAAAGGCTTCGTGGCCGGGTGTATCCAGGAAAGTGATCGGCCGTTCGTTAACACTTACGGTATACGCACCAATATGCTGGGTAATACCACCCGCTTCGCCAACAACCACATCTGTTTTGCGTATGGAGTCCAGCAGAGATGTTTTGCCGTGGTCAACGTGGCCCATAACCACCACAACCGGCGGCCGCGTGGCCAACATTGTGTCATCTTCGGCTTCTTCGCTAAAAACTTCCTCCAGGATGTCAATTTCTATCTTTGGCTCCACCAAAATATTGTATTCGATGGCTATTTCCTCGGCCTTTTCGTAAGAAATCTCCTGGTTTATGGTTATCATATCGCCTTTTTTGATAAGGGCTTTAACAAGCTCTGCCCCTTGTTTGTTCATCATTTCGGCCAGTTCTTTAAGGGTCAGTGTGGCCGGCACCTGTATAATTCTTGGTTCATTAGACTTCGGCACCACCTTCACCACAGGCTTGTGGGATGTAGTCTTCCCTTCTCTATCGTCAACCATACGGTCACGCCGTTTGTCTTTTTTGGCACCAATTTCTAATTTTTGACGGCGGCCGTGTTTATCCGGTGCTTCCTGAGCTTTTTGGTTATTATTTTTGTCTTTGCTAAAACCGCCGGGACGGCCTCTGTCTGCACCGCCAAAACCGCCGGGGCGTGCTCCGCCGCCTGGACGATTGTCACCGCCACGGAATGGCGGTCTGTCGCCGCCTCCGCCACCAGGACGTTGACCGCCTGGGCGGTTGTCATTGCGGAAAGGAGGTCTGTCGCCGCCGGGACGCTGTTGGCCGCCGGGACGATTATCGTTGCGATAGGGTGGTCTGTCGCCTCTTGGGCGGTCAGAATGCGGCAAAGGTTTGCCGTCCGGGCCAAGACGCGGTGGTCTTGGTGGTCTGTCGCCGTGGGGTCGGTCAAAACGATCTTGTCTTGGCAAGGGCTTGCCGTCCGGCCCAAGACGAGGTGGCCTTGGGGGCAACGGTTTGCCGTCAGGGCCTAAGCGCGGTGGTCTTGGTATGGGTCTTCCGTCTGGCCCAAGTGGTCTTTCCGGTCGCGGCAAAGGCTTGCCATCCGGGCCTAATGGACGCTCACGTCTTGGTAGCGGTTTGCCGTCAGGGCCTAAGCGCGGTGGTCTTGGTATAGGCCGCCCATCCGGCCCAAGTGGTCTTTCCGGTCGCGGCAAAGGTTTGCCATCGGGGCCTAATGGACGCTCACGTCTTGGCAACGGTTTGCCATCGGGACCTAAGCGCGGTGGACGCGGTAGGGGTCTTCCGTCTGGCCCAAGTGGTCTTTCGGGTCGCGGCAAAGGCTTGCCATCGGGGCCTAATGGACGCTCACGTCTTGGCAACGGTTTGCCATCGGGACCCAACCTAACAGGCCGCTCCTGTTTTGGCTGTGCCTCGTCACTACCTTCTGCCACACTCTCCGTTGCTGTTCCCTCCAACTTCTCCGCCGCCCTTCTCTTCCTGCGTTCTCTTTCACGCTCTCTCTTGGCCCGTTTTCGCTCCAATTCCTTGGGGTCCACGGCCTCGCCGGTATCCCCATCGCCCTTAGGGCTTTGGGGTTTTTGATGGGACGCAAAGCGCTGCCGCACTTTTTCTACATCCCTTTCTTCCAGGGCGACAAAGTGGGTCTTGGCGGCTATATCAATTTCCGGCAGAAATTTCATTATATCCGTGGAGCCTACCCCAATCTCCTTCGCCAGTTCGTAAATACGTTTTTTGGCCATGTAACCACCTTTCCGTTCTGTAGGGGCGGCATTTTGCCGCCCGCCCCCATTGATACCCCATCAAAGGCCAGAACCCTCTATAATTTCCACCATTTTCCCCGCAAAATTCTCATCAGTTACCACAAACACAGCGCGGGTATACAGGCCCGTGTGGCGGCCCGTCTCTTCTTTGGTAAAAAAACTGTATATAGGCACATCATAAAAAGTCGTTTTGTTGCCAAATTTCTTTTTGGTGTTATCGGACGCATCCGTTGCCACAAAAACCAACAGAGCCAGGCCGCTGCGTATGGCTTTTTCGCAGCCCTCTTCGCCTGTGGTCAGTTTTCCAGCCTTGCGGGCCAATGCCATCATGGACAGTAGGCGCTTTTTGGCATTTTCATTCATGGTTTTTTGGCGCCTCCTCCACTTGTATATATATCTCCGCGGGTACCTTCGTCTTTAACGAGCGGTCAAAACCACGAGATTTGCTGACTTTGGCCAAGCATTCCACGCTTTTGCATATATACGCCCCTCTGCCCGGGCTTTTGCCGGTGTCGTCCACTGCAAAACTATCCCCCTCCGGGCTTTTTACCACCCGCACCAGGGTGCTTTTCTCCAGCATTTGACGGCAAACCACACATCGGCGCAATGACGGCTTTCCTTTTCGTGACCCAGCGGCCCCTTTTGTTTTATTAATCGTCATCACCTTCTGCTTCTGTCGCCTCGTCATCGTACTCATCATCGTATTCGTCGTCATAGTCTTCATCGTACTCATCTTCATCGTACTCATCATCGTATTCGTCGTCATAGTCTTCATCGTACTCATCTTCATCGTACTCATCATCGTATTCGTAATATTCTGTCAAAGCTTCGGCGTATCCGGCCTCATCTACCACGGCCGCGGGCTCTTCTTTATCGGCATCAAAATAATCTTCGCTGTTAAGGAAATTCTCCTCAATAGCCTTGCTGTAGCTTTTAATGTCAATACGATATCCCGTAAGCTTGGCGGCCAGACGGGCGTTTTGCCCTTCACGGCCAATGGCTAATGACAGTTGGTTATCAGGCACCACAATTCTGGCGGCCTTGCCGCCTTCTTCTATACGCACCGCCAACACAATGGCCGGGCTAAGGGCCTGGGCAATAAACTCCTTGGGGTTTTCGCTATGAGATATTATGTCAATTTTTTCGCCGTTAAGCTCGTCAACAATGGTGTTAACCCTGTTGCCGCCCGCACCAACGCAAGAACCCACTGGGTCTACATTGCTGTTTTGGCTGGACACGGCAATTTTGGTGCGAAAACCCGCCTCGCGGGCCACGGCCTTAATAGCCACCGTGCCGTCTGATACCTCCGGCACTTCTTGTTCAAAAAGCCTGGCCACAAGCTCTGGATGAGACCGGGACACAGGTATCATTGGCCCGCTGCGGCCGCTATCACGCACATCCAGCACCAGCACCTTAAGCCGTTGGTTAAAATAATACTCCTCGCCAGGTATTTGCTCCGCCGGGGGCAGCACAAGTTCCGTCGCGCCCACGGTAATAAAGACATTGCGACGCTCTATACGCTCCACAACGCCGGTCAAAAGCTTATATTCCCGGTCTTTAAATTCGTTAAGTACCTTGTTGCGCTCTGCTTCTCTAAATTTTTGCACAACCACCTGTTTTGCGGTTTGCGCAGAAATACGGCCAAAGTCCCGTGGTGTTACCACAATATCGGCCACATCGCCCAATTGATATTCCAAACTGATCTCCTTGGCAGCATCCAAAGAAATCTCCAAAGCATCGTCTTCCACTGCCTCCACCACTGTTTTTTGGGCAAAAACATTAACAGCACCGGTATCGCGGCAAATGGCCACACGAATGTTTTGGCTTGTTCCAAAATTTTTCTTGCACGCAGAGATAAGCGAGGATTCTATTGCTTCAAAGAGGGTTTCTTTATCGATGCCTTTCTCTTTCTCAATAAGGCCTATTGTGTCGATAAGCTCGCTATTTGCAGGCATTTTATCATCACCTTTCCGTCAGAATCCCTCATACCAACTTGCAATCTATACTAATGCCAATCAGTTCTTTGGCATCATTTAGAATACAAGTTGGTATCACAGATTCCCTATAAATTTAAAGAGTGGGTTTTTGGCCCACTCTCTGTCACATAATGATAGATTATCCACAGCATACCACAATTTTAAAAGGATTGCAAGGGGTTTTTCACATTATTTTCCGTCATTCTACTTTTCGGGGGCTTACAGAAAACTCATCCGAAGCCTCCACTGCACTGCAATCTGTAAAAGAAAAATGTTGACACCCGCCGCAGGCCGAAAATGGTCTGGAAGCCGCACCGGCCTGACCGCCAACTGGCATCTTTGGACACAACACCTGCTTTGCCGGGGGGTTTTGCTGATATATCTTCATGGGCAAACGTCCTTTCTGTCATTACACCCATTGTTCCCGCGGCAACACAAAGATATACTTAAACCAAGGCAAATGTGTCCTGCGTAAATATCAACGCGATTGGCCACGGCCTACAAAAACACGCCATTGAAACCGGCCATAAGATTGTGTTATAATATTAGACCTGTTCGGAGACCTTGCTGAACCAATTTCCGAACGGGTCTATTACTCTGCTAAATTAAAACATACAAAGGGAAGATTTGCCATGCCAAAAATCCTTATAATAGACGACAGCCCGGAAATACTCAACCTTAACACAGCACATCTGATAAAAGAGGGGTTTGATGTCGCCACGGCCGATACGGGCGCCAAGGCTATAGCCCGGCTTAAAGAAGGTCGGTATGACTGTATTATACTGGACATTATGCTACCGGATACAGATGGTTTTGCCGTATGTAAGGCCGCACGCGATCTAACCAGCGCGCCAATAATCTTTTTGTCTTGTTTGGATTCTCCCGATGATAAAGTAAAAGGCCTTATGATAGGCGGGGACGATTATATGACAAAGCCCTATAGTCTAAAGGAATTGGCGGCCCGTATCCATGTACATCTAAGGCGCGAACAACCCAAAAACCTGCTTGCTTTTGGGTCGGCTTCCATAGACAAAGACAACAGAATAATACACACGCCGGATAAATACGTGCTTTTATCCCAAAAGGAATTTGAGCTGTTTATGTTTCTGTTCGAAAACCTCGGCCGGGTTTTTTCAAAAGAAGAGATATACAGCACTCTTTGGCAGTCAGGCAGCTCTGAAATAGGCACCGTTGCGGTACATATCTTAAAATTGCGGCGCAAGCTTGGTTTTGCCGCGCCATACGTTGGTACAATAGAAACAAGTGACGGCGGATATTTTCTTGCACGTAACGCGGAGGGTGGTCTTCCATGAATTTTGGCTTTGAAACCTTAAGAACAATTGCAATCCTCATACACGTGCTGTCTCTGCTGACGGTAGCAGTCATGGGCTATTTTGTCATTACCCGCCTTAAAAGCATAAAGCGGGAATACTTCATCCTGATTGCATTTTTCACTTATATATCCTTGCTGGGTATCATATTCGAAATGATGGCTAACACAGTAGACGGCGGCCTGCTTGGCTGGCGGTTGGTGTACCTGGGCGGCATGATGCTTGCGCCGCTGTTTTTAATGTTTGTTCAGCATTATTGCGAAATACATTTGCCAAAAATCATTAACATTCTGGCCTTTGCTACAGCCCTTGGGATAATAGCCCTTACGTGGACAACCCATTTGCATAATTTGATTCATGAATCAGCCCAGCTTTATCCCGGCGGCAGCCCCGGCCCCGGCCTTACGGTTTGGGGGGCAACCAACGGCATACTATGGCCTGTGGTGGTTATACACCCCAGTGTTTGTATGATACTGGTCTTTTATATTCTGTATAAAAAAAGCAAAACCGCAAGCAAAACCCAACGAAAAAGACTGTGGGTATTGGTTGCTTTTGCGGCCCCTCCCGGTATTTCCCAGGTGCTTACATTCTTTGACCTTTCTATCATAGGTATGCATTGGAACGGCATATTGGCCCCCATCGCCCTTGTTGTTTTATATTTTGGCCTGTCCCGTTATGACCTTATGGAAAACGAAGAAACCATACGCGCCCAAAGCTGGCTGCGGGATATGATAGCCAATATATCACACGATATCAAAACACCCCTTACCGTCCTAAGCGCCAATATCGAAAAACTCCTTGAAACCAGCCCCAACGACCCAGAATATCCAAGAGACATACAAATTGCATACAACAAAAACCTTGACCTGCAACGACTCATCCAAAACCTTATAGAAGTAACCCGCATAGAAGCCGCCCAAAACCTTTACAAGCCCGAATGGGTGCCCCTTAGTTCTGTCCTCGTTGGCGTACAAAAAAAGCATGGAGATTATTTGGAAAGCATGGGGCTATATTTGGACATAAGCGGCAATGCAGGCGAAGAAGAGCCTCATATATATACTGACCCCATAAAACTATGGAGCGTTTTTGACAATATTATTTACAATGCCGCAAGACACACCGAACACGGCGGCATAAGCATCACGGCCAAAACCGCAAAAGACAGCACAACAATTGCCATAACAGACACCGGCTGCGGCATAGCAGAAAAACACCTGCCCCATATTTTTGATCAATTTTACAAAACAGAGGCCGACAGAGGCAGCAAGGCCGGAGAAAGCGGATTGGGGTTGTATATTGTTAAAAGCATCATGGAAGGCTGCGGCGGCACGGTGGGTATGCAATCCCAAGAAAACATCGGCACCACCATTTTGCTTACCTTCAAGGCAATGCCGCAAAATGTTTAACAAGCGGTAAAATGCCACACCCCAAAGCCACGAAAAGAAAATTTTGTAAAAACCCTTGAAAAACAAATCGGCCTATGTTATCATGAATTATCATAAACTTTATAGCAACAACCGCTATACCAATTTGCGAATGGGCGAGAGCCCATTCGCATTTGTCGTTTATGGGGCGATTAACAAATTTGTTAATCGACAAATCTCATGACTACTAAACACTTCGAAGAGGAGGTGAAAAACCATGACAAACCTGACAACAAAAGAAATGATGGCCATTGCGACAACATCACGCAGACGAGAATAACACCGCCGCCACAGCCAAAATTTAAAGTAAGGAGGAACGAGTATGAAAAGCAGACTAATTAAAAAATGCATTGCATATCTGCTGGCGTTTATAATGACGCTGGGCATCGCGCCCACGCCCGTCCTTGCAGACATGCGCCAAACCATCCGCAACACGCCCGAGCAAAACCAAACCATACTGGATATGCTACAAAACTTTGACGGCAGCTTGGAACAAGCCGACGAACTTTTGCGTAGCTTTGGCCTTTTGGATGCCGACGGCAACCTTAACATCAACCAGCGCATTTACCTAAACGGCATATATTATACTCTCGACGAAATTACCGAGATTATAAACCGCCGCGGCACCGACCTATCCCAAATAGCCTGGGTAGACGGCACGCCCGTCGCCCTGGGTGATTTAAAAACAATGATAGAAATAGAAGAAGAGATAGCGCGCATAAGGGATATTTTGCTTTCTGACATACCCTTTACCGCCGAACACGCACCATATCTGGAAGAACTGCTTAGACAAATGGCCACCACAGGCATTAATTTTAACGCGGCAGCACCGCCTGTGACCCAAAATATTCCTGCGGTCAGCCTTAACCGCGAAAGCTTGCGGTTAAATTTTGTCAACACCGGAAGCTATGTATCCGGCGGAGGTTATCGTCACGAGGCAAGCACAAGGCGCGATGAAGCGCCGCTGCTTTTAAGCCGTGGCAGTGGCATAGACCCAACCGAAACCATTAGCTTTCAGGTCAGGATGATTGGCGGGCCCCGGCAAACATACTGGTGGCAAAGCCCCAGCTCTGTGTTTGCCGAAATAGAACACAGAAATATGGACATATGCTATTTCGGAAACCCATTTGCCGGCACTTCCAATGAAAACAGATCGCACATAGAATTTACCGCCGCTTCGGGCACAGGTGCACCACGCGCAGATGGCGTGGAGATGATATGGCCCGGCAGCGTAGAGACCCTGCGTATGGATTATGTTTTAAGCATACTATGGGAAGATGCGCGTTTGTGGCGCGGTGCCCGGGCATATTATATCGAGCTTTTTGACGCCGATGGTTTTGTCTTTCCCAATGGGCTGGACCGCATCACCATACCTGTCTATATCGACTTCACCGAAACACAATTTAGCACCACATACAACAGCAACACGGTTAGGTCTACATCATTTTATGGCGAGGACAGGTATTTTCCCGAATGGCCTTTGCCGCCGATGACATCACCGAACATGGAAAATGCGCGCCGCATAACGCATGGCGATAATGCCCATGCCGTGATTGAACTAGCAACCGTTATAGAATTACTTTATGACGGAGGCTTTATACGTCATGAGGGAATCGGCAGCATTTTTGGCTGGAACTGGACAGGAAGAACTAATTATGAAATAGCAAATGCCGGATCACGTGAATTTGTAGTGCCTGCGTTTGAGGGGCTTTCATTTCCTGGAGTAAGTGCCACAGAAGTTTATTTTCCGCCCGACAGCTGGTTTTTATATGACGGTATGTTTCCGTCTCATTCTTTTTACCATAGCACGACTACTCAAGCCAGACCTCTACCAGAAATAACCGTCCACGCAAGAGGCGTGGACAAAATGCCCACCGCGTTAAGTCTTGGGGAAATCAGACCCATCAATGTACACCATACACCCTTCGCCGGCAGATATTCTGATACTAATAACCCGCCTGTTATTGCCCGCACTTCTTCCCACACAATGAGGATGTTAAACGATGGCACCCGTCCCTATGTGCGCAATGTCACCATACCCACGGGAGAATTTTATCCCGGACAGATTGTGCCCATTATGGTGGAATTCTCCAGAGCTGTAAACGGTATTGATGCCAGACTGGAAATTAACGGTGGTACAGGCGGCATCGTAATAAATGACGAGCAGTTTTTTGGCCCGACATTAAACGCGGTTAGGCATCCGCTTGGTGTAGGCAATCAATATTCAAGAGTACATATGTTTGAATATGTGGTGGGCCCAACCGATGGCTCGACATTCCGTGTTACCGAAATTTTTGGCGCGCGTGATATGTTCGGAAACGAAATGCTTGCCGAAGATGGTGTAAGCCAGGGTGCATGGAGAAACAATGTAGACACCCATATCGAGGCTAATATACGCCTGCGCAGCTTTTTAATGGCTGATGCGGTGCAGGGTATCTCTCTTGACAGGCATATTGTTACAAACATATGTGTATTGACGGGCGAGGCGGATATTGCTGTTGCGTTGGATGTAAACCAGCATCCAACGTACAGAACCTTTATTGGCCTTCTTGGTCAGGATGTTCACGGAAACTTTCCGGCGCCTTTCCATCTTAGGGTGACAAATGTGGCAGATCCCAACAGCGTTACGCTTTTTCCGCTGTATCTTTATGCGGAAGACGGCGGCAATCATTTGTATGTATATGGCACAATAAGCGGTATGCCCCTTGCGGTTAACCAAACCGACGATGTGTATATTGTAGAGATTATTGCCATAGACCCGCGGCTGCCGGAAGAGGAACGCAGAGAAAGTGTTGTTTTTGGCACATATACAAGTTTTTTGGTAGAGTATCGGTATTTTCCGGCTATAATCATCCCGGAAAGCGTGCGCACCATCATAGCCGACCGAAACCAACCTGCCCAAGTGCGGTGGTTTACACGGCCGGGGGCTTTTGCGCCGGAAGCTGGCGGAGACTTTACAATTGAGATATTTAGAGGTTTTCATGATATAGACCCCCTTGATGCGGCTTTTGGCACCATGCAGCCTATATACACCAGCTTTGCGGATCTTGACAGCCTGCATTATACAGTGCCGGAAAATATCTTTGACACCTTGTCCTTTAACGATGTACCTACATATACCGCCAGAGTATCCGCAATGTATCAAGGCAATGAAGCGGCGGCCATTGCCCATGTGGTGGTTGTGCCCGTGCGGGCCAGGGTAAACATCCCACGCCCTGCAAACACATCTATGCTTGACACCCAAGCTTATACTGTCAATTGGACCATTGCGCCCTTTATGGAGGGAAGCACCCAGGCCGAGCTGACAATACACAGGGTTTCTACCATAAATGGCCAGGATGTAACCGAATTGGTACACGCTGCCGACATAAGCAATAGCGGATATGGCTCTTTTGCCCTTGATTTTGCCCGCGTAAACGGCCTGCGCAATTTGTATATGATAAACATACAGGCGCGCAATGTGGACAGAGAAACAGACCCGGGCAATCCCTTTTATTCTCCATGGAACACAGACTCGCTTGTGTTGCGGGTGTACAATGCAGATGCGCTGAGCCTTTCTTACAGGGACAGAACGCCTATGCCTAACACCATAACATTAAGCAATATACCAACCGTACAGGGCTTAACCTTGCAGGATGTAAGCGGACAAACGCAAATGACCACCCCGGAAATATTGCGTCTGCGGGAAAACCTTGCACTGATGGAGTTTGTTGGGATAAATTTTGATGACCATGCCTGGAATATGCTCCACGACAGAATAGACTGGGACACCAGTGACGATTCGGTTGTTTCGGTTAATTTCAGACAGGGTGCTATATACGAAAATCTATCAAGATTTGGGGACATGTTGTTTTTGCCGGAGACTGTGATGGGCCTTTCCGGGTTGCAAGATGGCTATGCCGTTGTAACTGCAACACATGCCGCAACAGGCATGAGCGACAGTGTCACCGTAAATGTAGAAACCATGCGTGACCAACTGTTTATCATACAGGCAAGCCCGGCCATACGCACGTCTTTGCGATATATGCCAGTGGGCAGCAATGTGTACAGGCAGGTATGGACAAACGACACCGGCACCATTGTGCTGTACGAACCCGAAGGCATTGCCGGCAATATTTATATGCGTGGCGAAAATGACGAGGGTGTTTGGTTGGGTACATTGCATCTTGACAATGTGCTAACAGGCGAGCGTGATTGGACACTTCTGCAACTTTATCCGTTAAACACGGTGTTTATGCGCCTTACAGCCCGCACGGATATTTTCCTTAGACGTCCGGACGGCACACCCCTTACAGGCAATGTAACGGTGCGCGGCGGCGTGTATATAAACGGCGGTTATGCCCAGGACGCTTTGCTGGGAACATCTCCCAACTCGGTGGATATGGGCAGCGGCAAAAGCCCACGCACATTTACCATAGGCCCCGGCGGCAGATTGTCTATTTATATGGACTCTACCCAGTTTTGGTCAGAAGAACTTGGCCACAACAGCAACCGCCAGCTTATCCCCGCTGACCGCCTGTTGTATATCTTTGAAATTTCAGAAATAGCCGGAGATACTTTGCGGCCCGTGCTGGTTTATGTAAACGGCAGCATGAGCCCGAGGCAAATAGTGCGTGGTGGAGAAAGCATTGTTGGCCTGGAACACGCCGTCGGTGGCAAAGGACCTTTTGTAGCCGCCCAGCGTGTAGAGTATCCTGGTTTTAGAAGACCTTCGGCCGATGTGCTTCATTTTACCGGAGAAATTGGGCCGGACGAAACCTATAGACATATAGAACTTGTAACAACCGCACTTATTTGGGGTACGGAGTTTGAAGGCGACATGGGCGGCCACAGAATTGACATAACCGACGAATTCGGGTTTATGCCAACCGCCCAAACCAGCTACAACGACTCCTATCCCTTCTCCAGCATACCTCTTGTGCGCAGTAGGCTGGAGCTTAGCGAAGACAGTATGACCGCTTCTGGCTGGGTTACGCCGGCAACAAGAGTTGGGCTGCGCTCACGCCTTAGCTATGAGCAAACCGTAATAAGCGACATACCCACCGGCTTTAGGGTGCTGGATATGAACACCTTCCCGCATATACAAGAAAACCCCGATGTATTAAACGCCATTGATGATCTGATAGAAAGCATACAAACCCCTGGGCCAAGCGGCAGCAGCGGTATGCAAACCAGCCGCAACAGCTTTATGCGGCGTGCGCTTTCTATAATGGGCGACTTTGACAGCGGCCAGGGCGACCCTCCCTTTAGAATAGCCATAACCCCAACCGAAAACAACCCGGCGGTCTTTAACGCCCTTATATGGGTCGGCCACGAAGGCGTGGAAATGAAGGATATCGAATTTGATGATTCCGGTTTCAGTTGGAATTATAATTTTCTTGAAAGCGACGTACCCAACGTTGCATCAGACATAAAGGAATTTTTTGTGGGTGACAGAAAAAACCGCGCAAACACCTTTAGTGACATTAGCGACGCCCTAAGTGGTGCTAAAAAATCAAAAGGCCCGGATATTTCTGTAACTTTTACAGGCTTTTATACCGCCGAAATACGCTTTAACTTCGATACCGGAGCATGGGAGATATTCACCACCGGCGGCGGATTTACCGCGGGCATAGGCCTGGAATTTAAATGGAGCATGAGCAAGCTTGTTGGCCCTGTTCCTGTTGCGGTCAGCTTAACTCTTGGCGGCGCGCTTATGTTCGAATTTGAGACCGCCGTCCGCCACTCCGAAATACCAGGTTACGAATGGCACCCGGATGTGGTCGCCAGCAGAGTAAACGACTATCTTACCACCCTACGCATAAATGCCTATGTAAAGGCCTTTGCGGGCATTGGGTTTGATAAATCCGTTGTTGCTCTTAAAGTGGGCATTTTTGGTGAACTAACCATCGACAGTGTAAACAGATGGCTTAGCCGCACATATCTTGCAGACGAAAGCCAACGCCAAATAAACGGTCAGGGCCTTAGGGTAACAGGGGAAGCTGGCATCAGATTTGTAGCGCGGCTGTTGTTCCTCAGCTTTACCCACACCTTTGTTTCTGTGGGCTTTACCTACGACCGTGTGTTTAACCAATGGAATTATATCAACGATTATTGGAACAACACAGGAACCGGGCTTCCTCGCGGCATTAACCCGGCCGCCGGTGCCATGCCCATGTCACAAGGGCTGGAGCTGATAGAATCTACCGCCACATTGGTAAGCAGGGATTATCTGCACCAGTTTGCCCGCAGCTGGGGCTCTCCCGCAGGAAGGTTTATGCCCCTTGTCCTGGACAACCCAAATAGGCTGGAACAGCTACAAAGCAATGCCTATCCCGAATCCAGACCGGTTATCACCGACGATGGACAGCTGCTGTTATACCTTTTTGACCAAAACAGCGACGACATTAGGGACACACGGGTATTTGCCACCGCCATGAACGCAAGCGGCGCATATCCCGAAGGCAGAGAAATTGCCGCACCAGCGGGCTTTACCGGCTATGGCGACATGCTTTTAAGGCTTGCCGGCAACCAAAACTTCGCGGCGGCGGCCTGGGTACGTATGAGCACATATTTGCCCTATACGAACGCAGGCGACGCGGTTAGCATCGAGCAGCAATCACTGCTGATGAACGCAACAGAAGTAGTGGCTTCTATATATTCAAACGGAAGCTGGGCTTCTACACGCATCACCGACAGCCAAACCCCCAACCTTGCCCCTGTGGTAGCCACCAACGGCACAAACAGAGCCATAGTTGCATGGCGCAGTGTATTTGCCAGCGATAACGAAAATATTCTGGACTTTGACGTACAAGACCAAATTTTGTACAGAATATTTGAAAACGGCACCTGGGGCGACACAATTGTGCTATACAACGGCACATCCGGCTCTGTAATGGGCATAGAGGCCGCAATGCTGCCTGATGGCACGGCAATGGTTGCCTATACCCTTGACCGTAGCCACGGTAGCGGAGACGCCGCATATTTTGAAATGGCATACAGCATCGTAGCGGCAGATGGCCAACCCGAAGCTTCTTGGATCATCACCAGCGACGATAGCATTAACGAAAACCCCCAAGTAGCCGCCGTTAATTTTGGCACCACGGCCACTCCGGATTATCGCTTCATCCTCGGTTGGCACAGTGTTTATGAAGGGCTTGGAGACATACGCCTGGTGGCAATTAACAGCCAGGGCATAGTATCAAACAGCTTTATCGATGCCATAAGCCACGTAGCCGCCAATGTAAGCATCGCAGGCAACTTCCGCTTTGCCTCCAACGGAACCCTGGGTGGTTTGTCCATTGTTTGGGCAGAAACCTACGACCTTATTGGCGAAAGCGATGCTCTGCTTGCTACTAACGATGTTCTGCGCGCTGTTAAATTTACCGAAAATGGTATTTCCGCACCATTGGAAGTGGCACAAATGCCGCCGCGTACCCAAATAGACCATTTTAATGTGTATGCGGTAAGCCCGACGGAAGTACGTGCGGTGATACAGGCAACAGAATACAAGGAAATTGACCTTGATGACCCTACAACTTTCATCGCAACATACTTTGATGATTTTGACTACTACACAAACGAGTATGTTCGTCATTATGTATTCGTGCCTAATTACGAAACAAAGCTATTCACTGCCACGGCACATTACCGCAACAGTGCAGAACTGTTGTCTGTTTTGTCAGAGCATTCTAATGTGGCCCCAAACAGCTATGTTTCTGTTAGATTCGACCTGTTTAACGCAGGTTATGGTGTCATCAACCGCGCCGATATCCAGCTGGGCAGCCAGACATTTACGTTCAATAATCTGGAAATTATGCCCAACGAATCCCTTGGTCTTATTGCTCATTACCTTGTTGGCAACACTGTCGAAAACCTGCCATACACCGTGACGGCATACTTTGGCAATACCGCCGCAACGACCCTTATGGGAACAAAAATGCTGGACTTTCCGGATGTAGGTATCTCCTCCATAGAGGTAATCCGCGAA
>WQVZ01000018.1 GCA_009785595.1 Defluviitaleaceae bacterium
AGTGATAATTTCTTGTTCTGCCATGGCTTCTAACATGGTGATGACGGTTATCTGGCCGTTGAGTATAGCTTCGCCTATAAGAGCATTAAGATAGCTGCGCACCAAGCTCATGTCGTCCCCATCATTTTCCATATTTGACCGTACAAAGTTACCAATGACATAAGATGCCGGCATGTCCTCATCTGCCGCCATGATGGCGATAGAGTCGATATTGTTAGCCCGTATCATAGAATCCAGAATTTCGCGGCTAAAAGGTCCGGGTTGGGCGCGCAAACGACCAAGCAATATAGTGGAAAGATAGTCCTCTAAAATATAGTATATATTGCGCTGCAAAACGGAATCTATGGTAAGAAATATGGTGTCGCCGGGGATGGGCGGCACGCTTTCTATCACGCCATATCGTCTGCCATTAATGAATTCTATGGTGGCAACTCCCCGCTGGCCCCGCAGATAAAGTTCGAAAGCCTGCTCTATACCCACCCGGCCAAAAAGATCGGTAAGGCGATAGCCCAACTCTTGGTGTGTCTCAAATTCATGCTGGGTTATGCGGTTCATATATCCTACAATATTGGTAACATACCGCCCCATGGGATAGTAACGCAGATAGTCAAAAGCCACATATATACCAGGCATACGCTGGTTATGTTCTTCCAGAGCAGCTACGGTGTGCTGGCTTATATCTGCGGCAAGAAGCACCTGATGCAGCCAAAAACGCTGCAAATCTAGGGCAGTACGTAATAGCAGCAGGGTATGAGCTTCTTCCGGGCTTAATTCTGGGGGAATTTCAAAAATCTCCAGCAAAATATCATACGCTTCATCTGCGGTAAGACCGCTGTCTACAAGATCTTCGTCAATATGCAAATCCAGCATCCAGCGCCGCTGAGCGGCGGCAGAAGAAGAGAATGTTCTGGGGGCATCTGCAGAGATTAGAAATTCGGAATCTACAAAAATTTCCTCGTCGTGGCGGCCCATAATATCCATAAAAAACATAAAGGATTCGTTTGGGGTGGGTTGGTTTTCGGTTCTGTCCAGTGCCACAGAAGGGTCTAACATTACTGTAAACACAGGGATATTTATGGCCAAAGGCCGCCCATGAGCATCAAAAATTTCACCGCGCGGGGTATTTGTGTAAATTCTGCGGGTAAAGGTGCTTACCCTGGCCACGGCAATGTGACCGTTTACGATTTGGCGGTCAAAAAGCGCTATCACGAGCAATACAAAGACCACAACAACCAGCACCGCCAGTATGAACAGCCTGTTGGTGAAAAACCTAAATATATCAAATATTTTCTCTTTATAGTCGCTCATTGATGTTTACCCCCTTCGTTTGCGCATAAAGCCGCGTTTGCGCTCTTCTCGTTTTTCCAGTAGACCGTTTATGCCATACATCATTCTGTATATAAACACACAAAGCACCAAATTATATACCGCCGTGGGTATAATTATCTGACCGAAGTATCGCAAAAAATTTGTGCGGCCCAGCAACAAAAAATTGAAGACAAAAAACATAAATTCGTAGGCAAGACTGGCTATGCCCACCAGTATAATGGGGGCTATATAGTTTTCTTTAAAAAAGTCTTTAAAAGGCTTGCCACAAAAAAAGCCCGTAAACATCATAAGCAGGGCAGATACGCCAATTATCCTGCCAAAGAAAATATCCGCCAAAAGCCCGGCACAAAAGCCCACCAGGGCCCCTTCTACATCACCGCGCAACATGGCGTATGTAACCACGATAATAAGGGCGGTGTTGGGCATTATACCCATAACCTGCGCGTGGCCCAGCAAGGTGGTTTGTATTATGAAATTTAAAAATATAATTAAGAATATTATGATAACACGCAATTTAGTATTCCTCAATGCCTATGGGTTCGTGGGTAAACAGCTCCGTCACCACTGATACCGTGGTAAGACGGCTAAAATCCACCGAAGGGCGCACAAGAGCATAGCGCATATTGTTGGGCATTTGGCCCATGCTTACCACATAGCCAATATGTATGCCCGGTGGATAAATGGATGATATATTGGATGTTACAATTTCGTCCCCGATGGTGATGTCGGATTCCAGGCTTATATGCTCCATGCGCAAAAGCCCTGTGCTGGAGAGGTTTATGTCTCCATGCACCACACCCCAATCCCCTGTGCGGTGGCTTTGGGCTGCCACGGCCGATGTGTCCTCTACAATGGACGTAACTATGGCGTAATTGCCGCCTACCTTAGACACGCGCCCTGCAAGACCGCCGGGAGCCAGCACAACCATATCCACAGCCAGACCGTCTCTTTGACCAAGATTGATGGTAAAAGTGTCCATCCAATTGGTGGGGTCTTGGGCTATGATGTTCGCGCCTTTTGTTGGATAATCAGAATAACGGCGGTTAATGTCTAAAAGTTCCGTAAGCACCCGGTTTTCTTCATCCACATGGGTAAGGCGGGCGTTTTCTATTTGATACATCAAAATTTGCTCTTGCAGCCGTTGGTTTTCGTTGTGCAGGGTGTTCATATTAACCAAAAAATCAAAGCGGTCGCTAAACCAGTCGCCGATGTTCATAAAAAAACCTTGCACATTGGTGACAACAAAACCAAAACCGCGCTCTACCGGTCCGGGCTGATAGCGATCTAGGGCTGTATAGGCCATAAGCATAAGTGATAACACCGCCAGGCATATAATAACGATTTTTTTGTATTTGTATAAAAAATCCATGTAAGTCGTCCTCCAACCCTACATGCGTAGCTTTTTCGGTGTTATCAGCACATTTTTCAGCGTATTTATATGATCCAGCACAATGCCTGTACCATGGGCCACACAATCCAGCGGGTTTTCGGCAATATTAACAGGCATGCCCGTCTCTACGGATATCAACTTATCCAGCCCGCCTATCAGCGCGCCGCCGCCGGTAAGCATTATACCCGATTCCATTACATCGCTGGCCAGTTCCGGCGGGGTTTTTTCCAGGGTTACCTTAATAGAGTCCAAAATGGCGTTGATGGGTTCGTACATTGCGTGGCCAACCTCGTCACTGGATACCACAATGGTTTTGGGCAGACCGGTGATAAGGTCACGCCCCCGCACGTCCATTTTTAAATTAGGGTCGGGGTTAAACACGCTACCGATGTTTATTTTAATGTTTTCGGCAGTGCGTTCGCCAATGGCAAGAGAATACTCTTTCTTTATATAATTGATGATGTATTCGTCAAGTTCGTCTCCGGCCACGCGCAAAGAACGGCTAGCCACAATGCCGCCAAGGGATATTATGGCCACCTCGGACGTGCCGCCGCCAATATCCACCACCATGCTGCCGGTGGGTTCTTCTACAGGCAAGCCGGCACCAATGGCCGCCGCCATGGGTTCTTCTATAAGATATGCACCATTGCGCTTGGCTCCGGCAGAAATAGCCGCCTCCATAACGGCGCGCTTTTCAACTTCCGTCACGCCGGATGGTATGCACACCACAACACGGGGCTTGCCACCAAAGGCACCCCGGGATATGGTTTTTTTTATAAAATAGCGCAACATGGCCTGGGTGGTTTCAAAGTCGGCAATAACTCCATCTTTCATGGGGCGTATAGCCACAATATTACCCGGCGTACGGCCTATCATTTGCTTGGCTTCGTTGCCAACGGCCAGTACGTCCAGGGTTTCGGTATTAACGGCCACAACCGATGGCTCGCTCATCACAATGCCTTTATTTTTTACAAAAACCAAAGTATTGGCCGTGCCCAAATCTATCCCCAAATCTCTGTTAAACATGCGTTTTCTCCTCTCGAGTGTCTATATGGATTATAGCCCTATTAGCGATTAAATAACCTTCGCAAGACTTACACTATACATCATACACCTTTTTGGGAGAATTTTCAATAAAAATGTTTTGGGTTGACTTTTTGGCCCGGATGGTGTATAATGCAATAAAATACCTACAAAGGGGCGATGTTTTATGAGAAAATTTATGGCGGTAACAGCAACTTAATAATTGTAAACCTTTTGTGAACTCATAGGAGACTTTTTCTATGGCACACCAAGGGTGTGTTATTTTTGTGCAAAAATGTAGGGGCGGCATTTTGCCGCCTGGCTTTAATGAAAGGATTGGTAAACATAACAGGACGAATAAGCGGCGTGTATGGACACGTGTATAAAGTGATTTTAGGAAATAATGAGGAAGCTAATTGTAAGGTATCGGGCAGTTTTGTTGGTCGGGCCAAAAAAGATATGCCGGCTGTGGGCGATTTTGTGGCGCTGGACGAAAACCGAAACATTGTGCAGGTTTTGCCGCGCAAAAACGAAATTATGCGCAAGGCCAGCGGTAAAAAGATTGAAGAGCAAATGTTGGCGGCTAATGTGGATTACGCCTTCATCGTCACATCCATGAACAACGACTTTAACCCGCGGCGCATAGAGCGTTATATCGCTTTTTTGGATATTCAGGATATTTGTTGGTATTTGGTGCTGACAAAAGCAGATTTGTGCGCCGATGAGGAATTGCGGCGCTATCAAACCGAGGCTTTGGCCCTGGCAGACGAAGACAATATAATAATAACCAGTGCCGTGAACGGCGACGGCATAAACAAAATAGCAGCCATGATGACAGCCGGCAAGACCGCCGTGTTTATAGGGTCATCCGGTGTGGGTAAGTCTACCGTTATAAATTATTTGATGGGGGAAGAATTACAAGACACCAAAGACATACGCAATGACCATAAAGGCCGACACACCACCACGCACAGGGAACTTTTTATGTTACCGGGCGGCGGAGCCATTATAGACACGCCGGGTATGAGAGAAATACAGTTGTGGTGCGGCGCGGAGGAAATATCGTCTTTTGGGGATATTGAGGATTTGGCCGCCAGGTGCAAGTTTAGAAATTGCGGGCATAACACAGAACCGGGATGTGCCGTGCGGGATGCTGTAGAACAAGGTATTTTGCCGGCGGCGCGGTTAAAAAGCTATAACAAACTGCAACGGGAAGCCAAAAGTGCACAAAAGCTATATCAAAAGAAACGCTGATGCAATAAAAATACACCACCAAGTCTTGGGGGTGTATTTTTTACTTTTTGGTAACTTGGCCAATTATTAGACCTGTTCCGAAACCCTGTTGAACCAATTTTTCGGAACCTTACGGTTTGCCTTTGGCAAACCTTTGCGCTCGAAGAGCGTTCGGCTTTTGCGAAGCAAAAGCGTTGGATCTGCAAAGCAGATTTTTGCTGACAGCCGCATTTTGATTGGTTTTCTAAAAATGCTGGCGAAAAGCAAAAGTGACAGACTGATTGCGTTTCACGCAATCGTATTGTGTGAAACAGTTTCGGAGCAGG
This sequence comes from Defluviitaleaceae bacterium, assembly GCA_009785595.1. Lineage (GTDB taxonomy): Bacteria > Bacillota > Clostridia > Lachnospirales > WRAX01 > WQVZ01. Next base: position 5,302 of record WQVZ01000018.1, read on the forward strand.
TCTATTGACTTGCGTTGGCCGCAAGGTTTTTCTGTGCACCAATTATATACAACACAGGAAGCACAAAGCGTATTATCAAAATAAAAATGGATGCGAGATTTCTAGGTGCATAGGCAGAAACAGCCATGTTAAGCATGACAATAAAGATAGCTAGTGCAATATCTGTGCCGCCGAGGATTCTTAACATCGATGCTTTTTCCAGACGCGCACGATTTATTACACCCGTAATTCCGGTGAAAATATGAAACAACCCCGCAATTAAAAGTATTGCGTTAAAATGGGCCCACGACATGCCGCTTGCCATGGGCGAAATAATGTCCCACGTAGTGACGCTGCCCATCCCTAAGAAAGCCCCGAGAAAGCCCAGCCCTCCGAAAATAATATACGATATACCCACCACAAATAAAATTTGCTTGCCGGCTGCGGATGTCATGGTTTAACGCCCTCCTTTTTTTACTTTTGGCATGGTTAATATAAGTACACAACATTTACTTTACCACAAATTTGCATCCGCTGTCAAAATTATATTTGGCTGCGTATTTTTGTTTGCAGTTTATTTTGCGGTGTGATATACTATATAAGGTCGAAAACAATAGAAAAATATAGGAGGTATACGATGGCACAAAAATATGTGTACATGTTTAAGGAAGGCGACGGCACCATGCGCAACCTTTTGGGCGGCAAAGGGGCCAATTTGGCAGAGATGACGGCACTTGGACTGCCTATTCCCCAGGGTTTTGTGGTGACAACCGAGGCCTGCACCCTGTACAACACATCCGGCAAGGTGCTTAGTGATGATGTTAAAGGGCAAATTGACGCGGCAATTGTTAAGCTGGAAGAAGAAACCGGCAAGCGTTTTGGCGATGACCAAAACCCCCTGTTGGTGTCTGTGCGCTCTGGTTCACGGGCGTCTATGCCAGGCATGATGGATACAGTGCTTAATTTGGGGCTTAATGACGTATCCGTGGCGGCATTGGCCAAAAATTCCGATGATGCCCGTTTTGCTTACGACTGCTACCGCCGCTTTATAATGATGTTTTCTGATGTGGTTATTGGTGTATCAAAACACAGCTTTGAACAGGTTTTTGACGAGTACAAAGAAAAAGCCGGCGGCGTGACGGACGTGGAGCTTACCGGCGACCAAATGAAGGAAGTTTGCGAAATTTTTAAGAAAGTTTATGTAGATACCCAAGGCACAGCCTTCCCCGCAGATGCTAAAGAACAGTTGTACGAAGCGGTTTGCGCTGTTTTCCGCTCCTGGGATAACGAGCGTGCCTTTGTTTATCGTCGTATGCATGACATTCCATATGACTGGGGCACAGCCGTTAACGTGCAAGCCATGGTATTTGGCAATTTAGGCGATGACAGCGGCACGGGCGTTGTGTTTAGCCGCAATGCCGCCACCGGCGAAAATGTTATTTACGGCGAATATATGATGAACGCCCAGGGCGAGGACGTTGTTGCCGGCGTGCGCACTCCAAAACCTTTTGCAGAACTTAAAGACGAAAAACCCGCCATTTATGACGAGTTTGTAAAATACTGCAATGTATTAGAAAAGCATTACAAAGATGTGCAAGATATGGAAATTACCATAGAGCGTGATGTGCTTTATTTCTTGCAGACGCGTAACGCAAAAACCACCGCGGCAGCCGCCCTTCGCATTGCTATAGACCTTGTAAAAGAAGGTCTGATAAGCGAAGAAGACGCCTTGATGAAGGTGGATCCAAAGCAGCTTGACCAATTGCTGCACCCGGTATTTGACGAAGCGGCCCTTAAAAACGCCACAGCCATTGGCAAGGCTCTGCCTGCTTCTCCCGGCGCGGCTTACGGTAAAGTGTATTTTACCAGCGAAGATGCGGAAGCAGCCGCAGCCAAAGGCGAAAAAGTGATACTTGTGCGTCTTGAAACCTCTCCGGAAGATATCGTGGGTATGCAGGTTTCCGAAGGCATACTGACAGTTAAAGGCGGCATGACCAGCCACGCGGCACTTGTTGCCCGCCAAATGGGCACTTGTTGTATAGCCGGCTGCGAAGACATCAAACTTAGTATGGCTGATAAATCCTTTACGCTGGGTGGCAATACCTATCGCGAAGGTGATACAATCTCTTTGGACGGCACCAGCGGCATGGTGTATGGTGAAGCCATCCCAACTGTAGAAAGCGAAATTTCCGGCGACTTTGCCCTGTTTATGGGCTGGGCTGACAAAGCCCGTAGACTGGGTGTGCGTACCAATGCAGACACCCCTGCCGATGTCCAGAAGGCTATAGATTTTGGCGCAGAAGGCGTTGGCCTTGTGCGTTCCGAGCATATGTTCTTTGACAAAGAGCGCATACCTCAACTGCAAAAAATGATTATAGCCGAAAACGAAGCAGAGCGCCGCGCTGCTTGTGATGGATTGCTGGGCTTCCAAAAAACCGACTATGCCGGTATTTTTGAGACCTTAAAGGGTATGCCGGTGACAATACGCCTTCTTGACCCGCCATTGCATGAGTTTTTGCCAAAAGAAGAAGCCGACTTTGAATTTTTGGCCAAATTAAGCGGCAAGACTATTGCGGTTCTGAAAGAAAAAGCTCATTCTTTGCACGAAATTAACCCGATGATGGGCCACCGTGGCCTGCGTCTGGCAGTTAGCTATCCAGAAATTGCCGAAATGCAAACCACAGCCATTATCGAAGCCGCTATCGAAGTGCAAAGCAAGGGCATAGTCGCGAAGCCAGAGATTATGATTCCATTATCTGTGGACAAAAAAGAATATGACTTTGTTAAGAACGTGGTGGTAGAAACCGCCGATGCCGTAATGGCCAAAGCCGGTAAAAAAGTAGAATATATGGTAGGCACCATGATAGAAATACCACGTGCCTGCCTTATGTCCGGCGAAATTGCTGAAGAAGCCCAGTTCTTCTCCTTTGGCACCAATGATCTTACCCAAATGACCTATGGCCTGTCTCGCGATGATGCCGGCAGAATTTTAGAAGATTACGTAAACAAGCGCAATATCTTTGAAGCCGACCCAACCGCTAGACTTGACCAGAAAGCCGTGGGCGAGCTAATGAAGATATCCGTAGAGCGCGGCCGCAAAACCCGTCCCGACCTTAAACTTGGCATATGCGGCGAACATGGCGGCGACCCATCATCCATAGACTTCTGCCACCGCATTGGTCTGGATTATGTGTCCTGCTCGCCATATCGTGTGCCTATCGCACGCCTTGCGGCGGCCCAGTCGGCTATTGCCCAAAAACGTGGCCACGTGCTTACAACCCTTGGCTAAAACGATATTGTACTTTAATAAAGAAAAGGGGCGGCTTGCTGTCCCTTTTCTTATGGGGGTCTGGTATATACAAACAAACAGACCTTTTAAGTTTTATCTCGTATGTTATGAGTTAGGAATCACAATATAAAGGAGGAGTAGAGTTGATTTCAATGACCAACATTGTAAAGCGGTTTGGGGAACAGACCGTTTTGCACGATGTAAGCTTTAATGTGGAAAAACAGGAAGTTTTTGGCTTGCTCGGCCCGTCAGGAGCTGGCAAGACCACAATTATCAACATCTTGGCCAAGCAGATTGCAGCAGAAAGCGGCGAAGCCAGAATTGATGCAAAGCCCCTCGAAACAGGGCTTATGCTGGAAGAAGACGGGCTGTACAGCCGTCTGACATGCACAGAAAACCTTAATCTCTTTGCGGGCATTTATGGTCTGTCAAAAAGCAAGGTGCCGGAGGTTTTGGCAAGCGTGGGTCTTGAAGAAGCCGGCAAAAAGCCCGTTAACAAGCTGTCGCAGGGTATGCGCAAGCGCCTTGCCCTGGCCCGCGCAATTATCCACACGCCAAAGGTGTTGTTTTTGGACGAACCCACGGCAAACCTTGACCCAACCACTGCCGCCGGTATACATAAGCTCATCAAAGACTTATGCGCAGGCGGAACAACCGTGTTTTTAACCACCCATAACATGGAAGAAGCTGTGGATCTTTGTGATCACGTGGCTTTGCTTAATAAAGGCAAAATTGTGGAATACGGTTCGCCTCAGGATATCTGCACAAAATATGACAGCTTTAAGACGGTTCCAGATCTTGGTGCTGTTTTCATCAAACTTACAAGCAAAGGGGTGAATGTATAATGAATGCGACTAAAGCTCTATTTGGTAAGCAAATTAGCGATTTCTTAAAAAATATGTCCGTTACAATCATGTTCGTTATGTTCCCTGTAATCGCATTTTTTATGACCACATTCATGGAAGGCGCAGACGCAGCTTTCAACGTCCTTAACTTTACCGCAATGTTTATCGGCATGGGCCCGCTGGTTTATGTGGCAAATACCATTGCCGAAGACAACGAACATAAAAACCTTCGTTTCCTTATAATGGCAGGTGTAAAGCCCTTCCAATACCTCGGCGGTATCATCTCTTTTGCCGTCATCATGTGTATACCCGGCATGTTGGCCTTTTGGTGGATGATTGACGCCACCGTGGCACAATTACCGCTGTTTTTGCTCATTGGTCTTGCTGGCTGCCTTGCTTCTTCCATGCTTGGTGCCACTGTTGGCCTTTTTGCCAAAAATGTCCAGCAATGTTCGGCAATATACACACCTTTAATGATGGTTATGGCATTTACACCTATGGTTGCTATGTTTAACCCTGACCTGGCAGTTGTAGTAGACTTTGTGTTCACCCGCCAAATCATGCTGGCTTTGTTCCAGATGTCTCCCGCTGTTTATGAAATGGCAGACTTTATGGCCGAAATCGCCTTCCTACCCGTTACTCTGCCTGTTTCTTTGGGTATTATCGGCGGCAGCGTGCTGGCCTTCATCATCGTTTTCTTCGCAGCTTACAGAAAGAAAGGTCTTAAAGGATAGACATATTTTGTGGGGCGGCCGCCATGGTCGCCCTATTTTTTATACATAATTTTCCAACAAAACCTACTGCATAATTTTCCTTATATGGCAGAAACTATGTACGTGAAAAATTTACAAGAGAGGAGGGCCAACATGCCCAACCTAAGCCAGATGGAATTTAATGCCATAAGAGAAGTAACCGGGTGCCATATTACTGTGGCCAGCAAGTTAAATGAATATGCCCAAAAATGTACAGACGGCCAAATTAAACAAATGTTTGAAAAGGCCGCCCAAGATGCGACAAAAAGCGCACAAACCCTAGCCCAAATGCTTTAAGGAGGTAGAATTATGCAAGAAAAAGACATGGTAATGGATATATTAACCGGCGTTAAAGGCAGCCTTGGCACCTATGCAAAGACTATAGCCGAATGCAACGACCCGCAGCTGCGCCAGACCTTTCAGCAAATGCGGGATGGGGACGAAAAATTCCAGTACGAACTGTATAAAATAGCCAACCAAAAAGGCTACTATCAACCGGCACCACCGGCTGACCAGGCCCAGTGCCTACAACTTAAAAACCATATATCATCAAGCGTTCAATAACAAAACAACCCCATGATTCGTTGCAGAATCATGGGGTTGTTTTTACGTGTGGCCTAATTGGTATATCTGGCCAACAATAACTCTTCAAGAAAGACCGAGAAAGTCCGCATGGCTGTATCTATTTTGCCGGGCCAGCGATAGTTTATGATGTGTATGCAGTCTTCGTCACTGTGCAAAACACGGGCGGTGAGCGCATAGTCACCATGATCTAAAATTGCCCAGCCGGTGAAGTCATTGGAGGGCTGCTTGTACAGGCCAGAAAACTGCACAACCGTGTGGCCTTCCCATAAAAATACCAGTTGGTCACTCGGCAGAAAAATACCCTGGGGCAGAGTGGCGATTTCTATGCCGTGGGTGTCGCGTACTTGTTGTGCTATGGCATTTACCTGCTGAGAAACATGGTTTGTGCCAGGCCCTTGGTCTCCGGCATAGCCCGCGCCATAAAAGAAGAATTCCCCCTCAAACAACACATCGGCGTTTATCATCATAACTATATTGTCACGTTGTTGCCGGGTCAGGTTGTCGTAATAAAAATACGCCCCCAGAAGACCGATTTCTTCCGCGCCAAAAAACACGTACACAATAGTATAATAATTGTCCAGATGCAGCATGCGCTGGGCGCTTTCCAATAACAAAGCAGTACCGGATGCATTGTCGGAAGCACCGGGGTAGGGCAGGGTGTCGTAATGGGCACCCACAATTATCTTTTGCTCGCTTTGACCCGGTATTGTAAGTATAACGTTTTGGCTGTAATTGCGTGAATTGTTGCCCACGGTAGCCCGTGCCCACGACCCTATAGTATCACCCAAAGACCAGCGCGTCCATTGGGACACATCATTGTGACTAAATTCCTGCACTTCTATATCGCTAGGATCAAATCCCATGGCCAACAGTTCTTCCACAATCCACAGGGCGGTCTCTTTTTCTCTGTAAGAAAATGGCGTGCGGCCGTATAGATGGTCGTTCATGAATTCTATATGGCGTACAGACAAATATCCGTGGGGCGTGTAGTATGCCAGGTGCAAGGGTTCTCTTGTGCCTGTATATTCCTCGTATCCCACGCCGTAATCTTCCAAATACCCATCGTGGCCATAAATATAGCCGTAATCGTCGTAATCATAGTCATGGTTATCCCTGTTGCCACAAGCTACCAGCATAGTCAGCGTTAACAAAGCAACCAGTACAAACGTAAGTCTTTTAAGTTTCACCATTATATCTCCCCATCAAAGTCAATTTGTATATCTGGCCAGCAACATTTCCTCCAGGAAGACCGAAAAAGTCCACATGGCCGTGTCTATTTTGCCGGGCCAGTTTTCGTTTATGTAATGGAAACAGTCCCGGGGCGAATGCAACACCTGTCCTCTGAAGTGTGCGTCTGCTCCTTCTGCTCGGCCCAGACCCGCAAGAGCCACAACTGTATGGTTTGAGTGTAAAAACACAAGATTATCACTGCTCATGAATGCGTTGTGAGGGTTGGAAATAATGTCCATACTATGTTCTGCATTAAGTTTTTCGGCTATGTCGTCAATTTTTCTGGTAATATCGTTTTGGCCGGGCTTCCCGTTATCGTAAAAACCGGCACCATGTAGGGTCTTTCGAACAGCACATCGGCGTTGGTCATAAACAGTATATTTTGTCGTTCCCACCAGGCTAATGAATTTAAGTAAAACCGGGTGCCGTGAAAGCCGCCTGTTTCATGTGCTCCGAAAAACATATAAACTATAGTGTAATAGTTATCCAGATGCAGCATACGCTGGGCACTTTCCAGCAACAGGGCCGTGCCGGATGCATTGTCACTGGCACCGGGGTATTTTACAGAATCATAATGGGCACCAACAATAATTGTACGGTCGCTTTGTCCCGGCACCGTCAAAATGACGTTTTGACTTAAAGTTGTGGAGCGTGGCTGGGCATCACCTAAAACTCCGTCATTCATAAGCTGCCTTAGCAATGCTCTCCAGCTCATCCAGGCCCAACCTGCCCGCGCTTCTTCCCAGGTAAATTCCTGTACCTCTATATCATCCCAGGTGTAGCCCATGGCCAACAATTCTTCCACAATCCATATGGCGGTCTCTTTTTCTTGATACGTAAATGGGGAGCGGCCGTAAAAATTGTCATTAATAAATTCTATATGTCTTACGGATATGTAACCATGGGGGGTATGATCGTCCAGATGCAAAGGCTGGCGTATATCTACAAACCGTTCCATATCCTGCGAAATTACAGGCCGAACAAGCTCTTCAGCTGCTGATTCTTCATTATCCGTGGCAGGCACCGCCGGCCAAACTACGACGGGTCAGCCGCCGGGGCCGTCGTCGTCACATTCATCATCTTCATATTCGTCATGTTCTTCTTCGTATATCTCGTCATACTCTACAGGAGGCACCGCCTCCGGAGCATTGCCACCTCAGACACCACAGCCCGCAAGCAGCAGTCCGAATAATATCAACATACAAAACATTGTTACAAGCCTAGTCTTCATGTCTTTCCTCCTTTACATGGGATGCGTCATTTTCCATGGTCATGGCAAAATTACCGGTGGGGGTTAGTTCAAAAGTATGCAGTGCAGTGTTGGTTATATTGTATCTGTGACGGTCGGCAGGCGTAAGGCCAAGAAAATGGCAGATGATGGCCCTGATGGTGCCATAATGGGCCACGATGAAGATGTTTTTGTGGGCTTTTGCCGTAATTTCATCCAAAAAGCCTGATATTCTGGCGAAAAAGTCTGCTACATCTTCGCTGCCGGGATAATTTTGCCCCAGTTCGTTGTACCGCGCCATTTCTTCGCGCACTTCGTTAAAAACCTGCCCCTCGTATATGCCAAAGCCAATCTCTCGCAGGGCGGCGGTTGGCACCAGGGACACATTGTGGTATGCACCTATAAGTCTGGCGGTTTCGCTGGCCCTAGCAAGGTCACTGGTATATATAATGTCGCAGGGTTCCATGGCCAAACGGGCTGCTACTCTTGCGCCCTGGGCCAGGCCCACGTTATCTAGGGCAATGTCTGCATGGCCCTGCATACGCCCTTCTATGTTCCAAAGGGACTGGCCGTGACGTATGGTGGTTATTTTCATAACAAATCCCTCCCGCCTATATTATAGCACAAAAATGCAAACTATGCAAAGGTCTTGCATTTATGCGGCAGAGAAGTTATAATATTATGGATATACGAGAAATGGAGGTTTTTGGTATGAAATATATTGATTTGCGGTCAGACACAGTAACAATGCCAACGGAAGAGATGCGCCAAGCTATGGCTGCTGCCGATGTTGGGGATGATGTGTATGAAGACGACCCCACGGTGCATAAATTAGAGGTACTGGCAGCCAAAATGACGGGTAAAGAGGCAGCATTGTTTACCCCCAGCGGCACCATGGCTAACCAGCTGGCAGTAATGTGTTATACCAAGCGCGGTGATGAAGTCATTTTGGGCAAAAATTCTCATATAATAGCCCATGAAGTTGGGGCGGCGGCGGTGTTGGCCGGGGTAGGGTACCGCGCGGTGGATAATCCTGATGACACCATCAGTGGTGCCGATGTAGAGGCCAATGTGCGGGCGGCAGACATACATCACCCGGACACAGCCATGCTGTGCTTGGAAAATGCCTTGGCCAATGGCACAGTGGTTGGTCTTGATAAAATGAAAGATGCGTATGACGCTGCCAAGAAGCATAATTTGCCGGTGTTTTTGGATGGGGCAAGGGTGTTTAATGCCGCGGTGCATTTAGGTGTGCCTGCCACAGAAATTACCCAATACTGCGATGCACTGATGTTTTGTATATCCAAAGGACTTTGTGCTCCGGTGGGTTCGTTGCTTTGTGGTGATGGGGCATTTATAGCCAAGGCGCGCAGATATCGCAAACTACTGGGCGGCGGTATGCGCCAGGCGGGTGTGTTGGCGGCAGCGGGACTTATTGCCTTGGAGAAAATGACCCAGCGCTTGCATATAGACCACGAAAATGCCCAGTATTTGGGGCAGCAACTGTCTAAAATACCCGGCATTAGCATAGATTTAGAGAAAATTCACATAAGCCTGGTGTTTTTTAACATAACAAAGCCCGGGCTTGACCATAACGGCTTTGCGGCGGCGTTGCTGGACAAAGGCGTAAAAATTAATGGCGTGGAAAGTGACGGACAATATCGTTTTGTTACACACAATGATATTAGCCGTGATGATATTGATAATGCTGTGCAAATTATTAAAGAATTTTTATAGGGCCCATTGGCGAAAGGAGACACAACCATGTTGTTAACAGAATATTTAGATTCCATTGAAAACACGGAGCAAGAGCAGATGTTTTTGCAAAAACTTGCGGAGCCAGAGCTAAAAGATGCCTTTGGGCAGCTTGTTAATGTGCCTTTTGTTGGCAAGCTTTTTTTGGCACTTGTGACATTAGGCGATTCTGAAAACATAGAAGATTTTAGGCATTCCGGACATTATGATGGTATTAGACATTACAGCATCGCCATAAGCAATATTGAAAAAGGCTACTTTTCCATTTATCCCGGCCCTGTGCACATGAAAAAGATAGCCAAGGTTGCCGGGGTTATTGGTGCCGGTTTGTTGCTGTTGATATTGTGCAAAAAACTGCTGTGCCGTAGATAAAATAGCCATTAAGGAGAAGAATTGCTATTATGACAACTACTTCGGAAAAAACCAGGCGTATGGTGGGCATTGCCATTTTTGCCGCCATAATAATTGCGCTGCAAATGTTTGCTACGGCGGTTAATTACGTCACCCCGGGCACTATTCCCATTGCCCTTGTGCTTCCGCCCCTTGTTATAGGTGCGGCCATGTACGGCGTTAAAGCCGGTGCTGTGCTGGGTTTTTGCTTTGGCATAGTTGTGGTGGGCAGCGGCATATTTGGTTTTGCCCCAACATCGGCAATGATGTGGAATGTTAACCCTATTATCTTTGTTGTAGGCACCCTGGGCAGGGGTCTGGCGGTGGGTTTTGTGGCTGGTGCCACATACAAGTTGTTTGCCAGAAAAGACATATTTATGGGGGTTTGGGCAGCGGCAATTATTGCACCTATTATTAATACAGGCATATTTATATTTGTGTTGTTCTTGTTTGTAGAAATACTTGTGACGGCTGACGAGCCTGTTAGCTTTTTGCAGCGTCTTATCACGGCCTTTGTCGGAATTAACTTTATGATGGAAATGGTGGTAAATATCGTGATTGCTCCGGCTATTTCCAGGATAATTAGGGTTGGGAAGAAAATGCGATAACAGTACGCCGAGAGGAGAATTTTTATGACGACAGCTTCATCCGCAAAGATCCGCAGAATAGCCGGCATTGGGGTTTTTGCAGCTATTGTGGTTATCTTGCAGCTTTTTGCCAGTTTTATCACCCTTGGGCAATTTGCCATCACCTTGGCCCTGGTGCCCATTGTTATTGGCGCCGCATTATATGGCCCTTTGGCCGGTGCCGCTCTGGGTGCTACATTTAGCTTTATCGTGCTTATTATGACCATCACTGGTGTTGATGTTGGCGGCCACATGCTGTGGCTGGCAAACCCTGTGGCTACTGCGCTTGTTATATTAGCAAGAGGCATACTGGCCGGTGCCGCCGCAGGCTGGGTTTATTCCCTTGTAGCGCGCAAAAGCACGTATGTCGGCGGGATTAGTGCCGCCATTATCTGCCCTGTTGTTAACACAGGTTTGCTCCTTGCGGCCATGTACTTTATTTTCCCGGATTTTATGGCTCTTTGGGCGGGCGGAGCGGCCACTGTGTACTTTTTATTTATAGGTCTGGCTGGGGTTAATTTTTTAATCGAACTGGCAATAAACATTGCCCTTAGTCCTGCAATTGTGCGGGTTATACAAACTGTGAAAAAAGGATGATAATTATGGAAAAAACCATGGAAAAAATAGTGGCCCTGTGTAAAAACCGGGGCTTTGTGTATCCTGGCAGCGAAATTTACGGCGGCTTGGCCAACACGTGGGATTATGGCCCGCTGGGTGTGGAGCTGAAAAACAACGTAAAGGCAGCCTGGTGGAAGAAATTTGTGCAGGAATGCCCGTATAATGTGGGGCTGGACAGCTCTATATTAATGAACCCAAATGTGTGGGTGGCATCGGGCCACGTGGGCGGTTTTTCTGACCCGCTGATGGACTGCCGTGACTGCAAAGAACGCTTTAGGGCTGACAAGCTGATAGAGGACCACAGCGGTGGTACGCTGGAGGCTGTTGACGGATGGAGCCACGACCAAATGAAGTCGTATATTGATGAGCACCGTGTAAAATGCCCCACTTGTGGCAAACATAATTTTACTGACATACGGGAATTTAACTTGATGTTTAAAACCCATGCCGGTGTGACGGAAGACAGCAAAAACGCCGTGTATCTGCGACCGGAGACTGCCCAGGGCATCTTTGTAAATTTTAAAAACGTGGCCCGCACCAGCCGCAAAAAAGTGCCTTTTGGCATATGCCAGACGGGCAAGTCTTTCCGCAACGAGATAACTCCAGGCAATTTTATCTTCCGCACCCGTGAATTTGAGCAGATGGAGCTGGAATTTTTCTGCGCGCCGGGCACCGATGATGAGTGGTTTGCATACTGGAAACAGTTTTGTGTGGATTGGTTGCTGGGTCTTGGCATAACTCCCGAAAACATGCGTGTGCGTGACCATAGTGCGGACGAGCTTTCTCATTATTCCACTGCCACAACCGACATCGAAATCCTCTTTCCCTTTGGTTGGGGCGAGCTTTGGGGCATTGCAAACCGCACGGATTTTGACCTTAAAGCCCATCAAGAGCACTCTAATGAAGACATGGTGTACTTTGATGCCGAAAAAAACGAAAAATATGTACCATATGTGATAGAACCGTCTTTGGGTGTGGATAGGCTGGCCCTGGCCTTCCTTTGCGATGCCTATCACGAGGAAGAAGTGGCCGAGGGCGACACCCGCGTGGTGTTGAAGTTGCACCATGCCATTGCCCCCATAAAGGCCGCTGTTTTGCCGCTTTCCAAGAAACTGGCGGAACCGGCGCAAAAGCTTTTTGGGGATTTGTGTAAGAATTTTGTTTGCGAATATGATGAATCCGGCAGCATTGGCAAGCGTTACCGCCGCTTTGATGAGATTGGCACGCCGTTTTGTATTACCGTGGATTTTGAAACCGCAGAGGACGAAGCCGTTACCGTGCGTTGTAGAGATACCATGGAACAAGAACGGGTGAAAATTGCGGATTTGGGGCAGTTTTTGGCGGATAAATTAAAATACTGATGGATATAGAGGCGACCGGGGACGGTCGTCTCTATGGTTACACCGATATAACGATACGATCACATTTTTCACCGAAAATGCTTGATTTGTGGCGGCATGTGTGATACACTATATAGGTTACAAGCCGATATTAGGAAATAGGGGTCCTTCGTCCGTTTCTTGATATACGGGATAATATAACTATTTTAGGAGGAGTAACACATGGCAATTGACAAGAAGGCAATTATCGAGCAGTTTGGCAGAGCAGAGGGAGATACCGGCTCGCCCGAAGTACAGGTGGCGTTGTTAACCAGCAGAATCAACCACCTAACGGAACATCTTAAAATTCATAAAAAAGACCACCATTCCCGCCGTGGATTGTTGATGATGGTTGGCCAAAGACGCGGCCTTTTAGACTATATCATGAAAAATGATATTGAGAAATACCGTAATTTGATAGCGGCACTGGGAATCAGAAAGTAGGCATCGGTATATGATACGCATAGTTTGCGTAAAAGAATATCCGCAGTATTTAGAAGCGGCGGCAGATTATTTTTCTGCCATATGGAAAGTAGATAAACAGTTGTATGTGGACAGCATGACGGAGAGTTTGACTGCCGATAAGCCCTATCCACGCTGGTATATTATGTTTGACGAGGACGAAATAATTGGCGGCTGCGGCGTTGTTGATGATGATTTTATGGCCGATAGCGATTTTTGCCCGTGGTTATGCGCTTTGTTTGTAGATCCGGATTGCCGCGGCGAAGGTTTGGGCGCAAGATTACTAAACCATGCCGTCAAAGAAGCCGGTAAAGCCGGCCTTGATGTACTGTACCTTAACACCGACCATACCGGTTATTACGAAAAGTGCGGTTGGCAATATGTTGGGGATTTCCCCCACATAAACGGCGATAGCACAAGGGTATATTCTATTAAAACCTAGGAGAAAAACATGTATAGAACTTATGAATTAGAACTGGCAGGAAGTACGCTGAAGGTAGAGATTGGCCGTATGGCCGAACTGGCCGGTGGCGCTGCTCTTGTACATTACGGCGAAACAGTGGTAATGTGTACGGCTACTGCATCTGAAAAACCACGGGCGGGGATAGATTTTTTCCCATTATCTGTGGATTATGAAGAGCGGCTATACGCCGTGGGCAAAATACCCGGCGGCTTTATTAAGCGCGAAGGTCGCCCGACGGAACACGCCGTCCTTAGTGGTCGGTTGATAGACCGTCCTATTCGTCCTTTGTTTCCGGATGACATGCGCAATGATGTGGCCGTGGTGGCCACGGTGTGGGCAGTGGACCAAAACCATAGCCCGGAAGTTGCAGCGATGATAGGGGCAAATATTGCCCTGGCAATATCTGACATTCCATTTAACGGCCCTACGGGTTCTGTTAATGTGGGTTTGGTAGACGGTCAGCTTGTTATAAACCCCAATGCGGCCCAGCGGGAAAAAAGCCAAATGGCACTGACCGTTGCATCCACCAAGGATAAAGTAATGATGATTGAAGCGGGTGCCCATGAGGTTTCCGAAGAATTGATGTTTGAAGCCATAATGAAGGCACACCAAGAAAATGTACGCATTGTGGAATTTATCGAAAACATCGCTACCCTGGAGGGCAAGCCAAAGCGCAGCTTTGAAAGCCAGCAAATTCCCGCGGAGATTTATGAGGCAGTAAAGAAATTTATTGGTGATGAGCGCATGGAAGCCGCTGTGTTTTATGAGCAAAAACAACTGCGCGATGCGGCGATTTCTCAAATTAAAACCGACGCCATAGATGCGCTGTCCTTTGATTTTGCCGATATGGAGCCGGAAGAGGCTGCCAAGTGGATAAACGACGCCGTATATAAATTTGAAAAAATGACCGTGCGCCGCATGATTTTTGAAGACCACAAGCGGCCGGACGGACGTGGGTTGGATCAAATACGCAAGCTTGCATCCGAAGTAGACCTTTTGCCGCGTACACATGGTTCGGCTATGTTTGCCCGGGGCCAGACGCAGGTGCTTACCGTCACCACACTTGGTTCTATGAGCAATGTGCAACGGTTGGATGGGCTGGATTTAGGCGACGAACAAAAAAGATATATGCACCATTATAATTTCCCAAGTTTTAGCGTGGGCGAAACCCGGCCGTCACGTGGCCCCGGCCGTCGTGAAATTGGCCATGGTGCCTTGGCGGAACGCGCTCTGGTGCCTGTGTTGCCCAGTGTTGAAGAATTCCCATACGCCATACGTCTTGTGTCCGAGGTCGTAAGTTCCAATGGCTCTACCAGCCAGGCCAGCGTTTGCGGCAGCTCTCTGTCTCTTATGGCCGCCGGCGTACCCATAAAACGCGCTGTTGCCGGTATTTCTGTAGGCATGGTGACAGGTAAAGATATTAACGACTTTGTGTTGCTTACCGACATACAGGGTGTGGAAGATTTCTTCGGCGACATGGACTTTAAAGTGGCAGGCACAACTGATGGTATCACTGCCATACAAATGGATATTAAAGTAGATGGCCTGACGCCGGAGATTATCAAGGCTTCTCTGGAACAATGCCGTACCGGCCGCCTGTGGATATTGGAAGAATCAATGAACAAAGCTATTGTAGAGCATCGCCCGGAAATTTCTCAATATGCGCCTAAAATTATTATGGTGCAGATTGATCCCGACAGAATGGGCGAGGTTATTGGTCCCCGCGGCAAGGTTATTCACCGTATTATTGACGAATGCGGCGGCGACAAACTGGATGACGGCGGCATAACCATTGATACCATGGACGATGGCAAGATATATATCGTTGGCCTTAGTATGGAAAATATCAACAAAGCCGTAGCCATGATAAACCTTATTCTGGATGACCCGGAAGTGGGCAAGATATATCCCGGCAAGGTTGTGCGCATTATGTCCTTCGGTGCTTTTGTGGAAATTGCGCCGGAAAAAGACGGCCTTGTGCATATTTCTCAGTTGTCTCGCGAGCGCGTTAATACCGTGGAAGATGTGGTGAAAATCGGCGATACGTTGGATGTAAAGCTGATGGAAATTGACGACCAGGGACGCCTTAACTTCTCACACCGGGCTACCTTGCCAGGTGCGGAAGAAGACGGCGACACCATGCCCAAACGCCCAGAGAGAAAACCCGGCGGTTTTGGCGGCAACAGAGACAGACGTAGCGGCAATGGCGGCCCAAGCAGAGACCGCAAACCAAATGACAGAAGATAATTATAAACTTATGGGATTTTTTATACAGCAGCTGGATGACGCAAAAGACCTGCCGCTGCCCCGTTATATGACAGACGGGGCAGCAGGCATGGATTTGTGCGCAAATGTGTGCGGTGATTTTATCTTGCGCCCCATGGAGCGGGCCATTGTACCCTGTGGCTTTAAAATGGCCATGCCAATGGGATATGAAGCACAAATACGCCCACGTAGCGGCCTGGCACTAAAGCATGGTATATCCATGCCCAATGCCCCCGGCACCATTGATGCGGATTATCGGGGCGAAGTGGGTGTGTTGCTGATAAATCTGGGTGATACAGACTTTGTGATACGCCGCGGAGATAGAATTGCCCAAATGATTATTAATAAAATAGAACGCATACAATTTAAGCCCGTTGACACCTTGCCCGATAGTGGCCGTGGTGGCGGAGGCTTTGGTTCTACAGGAAAAACAAATGGGGATGTTGGTTGAAAAACCGCATCCCTGTTTTTTATGGTTTCAAAAAATAAATTCTAATTTGTTGTTAATGAAAACGTATCTGATACGTATACCATGTTGTAAGACTTGCAAGATTTACGAATGGCACTCAAGAAAGGAGGCATTATGGTTGAAATTTTAGGCAGAAAAAAAGTAACAACCACGGCCGAGGTTAGCTACTCAATAGAAGCAATATATTACCAATATCACAAAAATGTGTACAACTATATCGCCTTTCGCATCAACAATCATCATGATGCAGAAGAGCTGGCCAGCGAAGTTTTTGTTAAGGCAATTAGGGGTTGGAAGAGCTATGACAACACTTTCCCCATGGAAAGCTGGCTGATTGGCATAGCCAAAAATGTAGTCACGGATTATCTGCGAAAAACAAAGGGCAGAAAGTTTTTAGTCTTTGACAGCATGCCGGAGCTGACTTCCACCGACAAGCAGCCTGAGGAAGTTGTGGTTATTAACGAAGAAAGCAAAAGGCTGATGTCAGCTATGGTAAAACTGAGAGATAAAGAGCGGCAAATTTTATCCATGAAATTTGCCACCGAAATGAAACACAGCGAAATTGCCGGGATATTAAAAATCAGCGAATCCCATGTAGGAGTAACCGCCCACAGAGCAATGAGCAAGCTTAGAAAAATTATGGAGGAGGATGCCACATGAACAATGATGATTTTTTGGCTAAATGCAAAAGCATTGACCCCTCGGCAGAGGTTGACCGTAACAAAAACTTTGAAGTGATTAAAACCCGACTATTAAAAGAAGAGGAGCGATATGTTATGACAAGAAATAAAAAAATAAAAAGACCGGCTGTTGCGGCAGCATTACTTGCAGGTGTGATGTTGTTTTCGGTTGCTGCTTATGCCGCAGTGCCTGCGGTTTGGCGGTACTTTGACACCCGCGTTGTGCAGGGTGAAGAATTTATAGCCGGCTTTTATATAGCCGAAATTGACCTTCCGGACGGAACCACATCTATAGCCAGCGGCATGAATATTGACCGCGAGGCATTGGAAGCCGCAGGTGGCGGAATTGCGATTGTTGAAGTGGACGGCGAAGAATGGGTGGTGCTTGACGAGCTTCATCTTAACAACCTGGAAGATGGTATGGCCCTGTTGCAGCTTGACAATGTACTGCTTCCCGGTTATCTTCCGGAAGGCTTTAGCTTTAGTAAATTTACATTTCCTGTAAATCCAAATAACCATCAATATGCTTGGGGCAATCTGCCCGCCGCCGAAAATGCACGTGCTTACTTTACCAATGAGGCAGGAGATGTTATTACCATCCAAATTGGAAACATGCACGATATGCTGACGCTGGGTATCGCAAGCGATCAACAAGGTCTTGAAATAAACGGCAAATCGGCAGTATTAAGCGGCAGCTTTCTTGATGATGGTCAACTTGCCTTGCTGGAGAATGTAGCTCTGTTTGAAGGCTATGTTTTTGACGAGAGTAGTCCGGAGTCGGTTATGGCGTCGCGTAACGACGGAAAACCTCATTTGGTCGTAGCGTACAATGGCATAGTGTACGGAATTTCCGCAGAAAGTCAAAGCATAACGGCCTATGATTTGGTAAGAATGGCTGAATCTATGAAGTAAAGGACATAGGTTGTGGTATATCATCGCAAAACATGGGGATGTTGGTTGAAAAACCACATCCCCATTTGACTTACGTACATATCGTTGACAACTAGCTGTCGGCCTGGTTCTGCGGTATTTTCTTTAAGGCATCCCCAAAGACTTCAACGAATTTTTCCATAATTTTAGCCAGATTTGCTATTTCTTCGGCAGAAAAACTGCTCCACGCGACAGCTTCCGCATCTTCCATGGGTTTTAATATCCCTATGATATATTCCATACCGTTGTCGGTTACAATTATGTCTTTATTGCGCCGGTCTCTGGCTTCCCTCAGCTCCACATGCCTTTGCTCCCACAGAGACTTTATGATGGAGTTAACCAACTGTTTGGGCAGTCCCAGCTTTTCGCAAACATCCTTTTGGGTGTATATTTCTGTAGGGTCACTCAAAAGCTCCAGGACAAGAATGTTTGTCAAATTTAGTCCCACCGATTTTGCATAAAAGTCATATAGACCGTCAACTTTGTACCACGCCTCTTTTGCGATGGACATGGCATTTTGGACATTGCTTTCCATGATGGCCTCCCTTCATTATGCATAATTATATTTTCTTTTCATCTTCTTAAAGAAAAATATGGTCAAGCCAATTCCTAATAATTCTGCGGCCGGCATGGCCACCCATGCGCCATTAAGGCCGAATATCTCCGGCAAAATTAAAAAGGCAATTACGACAAACACCAGCGTCCTAAAGAAAGACAGCACAGAGGATACCAGGCCGTTGTTTAAAGCGGTAAACCACATGGATGAGAATGTGTTAAAGCCCATAAACACAAAACCTGCGGCAAGGATGCGTGTGCCAACAAAGGCCATGTCATATATGGCCGTGCCCACGGGTACATCATAAACGCTTATTATTGGGTTTGTAAGCAGCCAAGCCAAACCAATGCTTAGTGTAGAGATTATACCTATCAGCCAGAGGCTGTTAATGTACACACGCTTTAGATTTTCTGTGTCGCCTTTGCCGTAATTATAGCTGATTATTGGTGCAATGCCTGACGAAAATCCAACAAACAAAGCCGTAAATATGCCCATAGCCGCAAACATTATGCCGGCGGCGGCCACGGCTTCCGGGCCTTGCAGGCGCATTAGTATGTTGTTCATAAGTACAGAGGTTATGCTTGTGGCAAGCATTGTGACCATCTCCGAAGCACCATTTATACACGCGCGGCCAAGAACCCTAATTTCAAATTTGGGCTTTACAAAATATAAATTACCACTTCTTTTAAAGGTGAAATATAATAGTCCGATGATGGCAGGCAGCGTAAAGCCAATGCTTGTGGCAATGGCAGCACCCCTAAGCCCCATATCCATCAAATATATAAACACATAATTTAATCCTGCGCTGGTAAGGCCACTGGCAACAGTGGTAATTGTTATGATATGCGCCTTGCCCTCGGTAATTAAAAACTGTTGAAAAGCCATGCCTAATATTATTGCCGGCAAAAAATACAGCAAAGGCATCATATATTCCAGCGCCATATCATAAACAAAATCATTTGCACCCAATATATTCAAGATGAAGCTGGGAAAAGCAATTCCGACAACGGCCACCAACACGGACAATATAAAAGCGGTCAATGCAATTAAGCTAAAGTTTACTCTGGCTTCGGTTTCAAGCCCTGCGCCTATTTTCTTTGCAACAAGGGCGTTTCCGCCAACACCCAGCATAAAACCTATGGCCATAACAAAGGCAAAGAAGGGGAAAACGATGCCCACTGCCGATAGGGCGATGGGGTCAATTAAGCGCGCTACAAAAATTCCGTCAACTATGCCAAAGGTACTCATAAGCAGCATGGAGATGATTGTTGGTAGAGAAAATTTTAAAAGATAGCCCCATGTTGCTTTTTTGGATATACTTGTTTCCATTGTTTATGCACTCCTTTTGATGGTCTGAAACCAGACGGTCGCTATTTATTACTATTATATAACAGGACTGCTTTCTTTGTCAAGAGGTTTTTTGATGTTGACGATAATCGGCTTATGTGATAGCATTAATGTGACGAAAAAATACCTTGGCGGTGGAATTTTGAAGATTTTTCGCACCAAATATAATCGGCTTAACTATTGGCTGGACGTGGTGCTTATAATGGCATTGCTGGCCTTGTTGGCATATATGTTTTTTTGGCCCATACGTGTGGGCGGTAGCTCTATGTCGCCGGGCGCAAACCAAGGTGATCATCTGGTTATCTCTCGTTTTTTAGGAAATTTCGGCCGCCTGTCATCAGGGGATATTGTGCTGGTGTCTATTGGTGACAGCATTGCGGTAAAACGGCTGGCGGCAGCTCCCGGCGACCATATGCTACTGCGTGGCAATGTATTGTACATAAATGGCCAGGCAGCACAATGGGTCCTGGGCGGCGCGAATGCTATAAGCATAGACCGAACATTGGGTAATGAAGAGTTTTTTTTGTTGGGAGACAACCTAACCGCAAGCATAGATAGCCGCCATTTTGGCACGGTGGACAGAGATCAAATTTTGGCGAAGATTTTGTTGCGGTATTTTCCTCTTACTGCCTTTAGGTTTTATTAACATGTTTCAATATTATTAACCGGCGGCCGGGTGTCGCCTTTTTTATTTTGCAAAATTATTAACAACTTTCCATTTATTGACATAATGTTTCAATTGAAATAATGGGCTTTTTAGGCACTTGTTTTGGAAAATTTGTGTTGACGGCGGGTAAATTTTGTAGTATAATTGTTAAAAGAATATTGCAGTTGTATTAACAAAATTTTAAGGATATATTATGTTATCTTATTTTTAGATTGGAGTGCTGCTTATGTATTTGAAAAACGATGTGTCTCAGGTTCGTAAAAATATTTCCCAGCATGTGGGTTCGAAGGTTATGTTGGAAACAAACAAGGGACGTCAAAAATCTCTGGTACACTCCGGCACCATCGAAAACGCCTATCCATCTATCTTCACAATTCTGTTGGATTCCGGTTCCGGACCAAAACGTACGGTTTCGTACAGCTACACCGATGTGTTGACAAAATCTGTAGAAATTACGGTATTTGGCAGTTAAAATACACGATAGCTCAGTGTAAATTACACCTGATATTGCAAACAGTCCTGGCGTTGGCCGGGGCTGTTTTATTTTTTGCCAAGCGAAAATTTACTTTTTATGGTAGGTCTAATATCAATGCAATTTGACCGCACCTTGCTAAAAGCACACTTGACACAATTCATCAAGTATAGTACACTTATAACAAAATTTGGTAAGTTGTGTGCGGTTTTTTTGTCATTAATACTCAATAATTACATAGGAAAGGAGGGTCGAATTATACGTAGTGGTATATCATCTGACTGTTGGCGTCAAGAATACGAAAGGAGACGGACAAATGAAAAAGCAAAATGTACAAGGTTTTAGCCGTATTGTCGCATGGGTTTTGTCGCTGATTATGATTCTAACAGCGTTTCCATTAATGGCATTTGCGAACAATGCTGACCTTGAAGAAACAGCGGAGGTTTTGGATTTTCCGCCCCACTGGACACAAGAGGGCACCACCACCCTGGCCCAGGGCAATATTGCCCGCATAGCCACGGCTACCGCCCAACATACCAACGGCGGCAATTCGCCGGCCAATGCAATTAATGGCACGCTGCCAACCACCGCAGGCAATAACCATTGGAATTCCTGGGGCTCTGCGGCAAACGTAGGTTCTCAGCAAGACCCCATCTGGTTTCAGTTGAATTGGAATGTACCCCAAGAAATTGACGGTCTGCGCGTAATGTGGCATATTTTTACCGATGCCGGCGTGCGTTGGCCTAATGCGGCCAATGTGCAGTTTATGAATGACCAAGGTCAGTGGGAGAATGTCTTTCCATACACACCGCTGCCCAACGATGTCGCCCGCGTGGGTGTTGCCGACCCCAATTCACCAATAGGGGTAAATGCAAATTCAGGCACAAACCCGGCAAACCGACCCTGGCCCGCACCACAGCCATGGGGACGCAATACTATATGGAATATTGTGGAATTTCCTGAAATCATTACCACAGACACCATTAGACTTCAAATATTTGGTGCAAAAACAGGCGGCAATGCCCCCGGTGTTGGCATAGCCGCATTGGAAGTTTTTGGCGAAGAAGCTACCTTAGAATCTATTGTCCTTGAATCTATAGGCGATATTATTCCTGTTGCCGGCAATTTTTACATACAAAGCACCCTTAGAGCCGGCGCTTTGGCTTACGATGCTCCAGGCACATGGTTCCACGATGTGCAGGTGCTTCTTAGATGGTACAGAGGTGCCGCGCCCAACGGTCCATGGACAGCTATTCCAGGTGCCAACGGCCGCGATTATGTAATAACCGCAGCCGATACAGGCATGTATTTGCGCATAGGGGCATATGCCAATGGCCCTAATGTGTCCGGCGGCCCTGTGTATTCCGCAGTTGCCGGCCCCGTGCCTGGCATGAGACCGGCCGAACTTACTGCCATGGGCAATATCATACAATTAACCGGCAATCTTCACCGCGATAGTGTGCTTAGAGCCGGTAATTTAACCTTTAACATTCCAAGCCACCCGGTTTATGTTGCTCAAATATCTTATCAGTGGTACAGAGCTGCCGCGGTAGAAGGCCCATGGATAGCCATTGCGGGCGCAACCGGGCGGGATTATACAATCACTGCTGCTGACGAAGGCATGTTTGTGAGAGTAAGAGCCTATGCCGATGGCCCCAATGTGTCCGGCGGCCCCATACTCTCCGCGGTCGTAGGCCCTATTTTGGGTGTTAACCAAGTTAATCTTGCTTCTATAGGTAATATTGCGCAAAGAGACGGCCATCTTAACATCCATGGCCGCTTACGCGCCGGACTGCCGACCCTTACACCCAACGTTGCTGCATTCCAAGCCCAAGTAATAACCCAATGGTACAGAAGTACCACAGACGATGGCCCATGGACGGCCATACCCGGCGCAACCGGGCGGGATTATAAAATAACCGCCTCTGACACCGGCATGTTTTTAAGAGCAACAGCAAGCTCTGTTGGTGTAAATGTCCTTGGCGGCTCCGTACATACCGCAGTTATCGGGCCCATACAGGGTTTGCATCAAAACATGTGTATAGTTGACGGTTGTTACCGCCTTGGTTGTTTAGTGCATTGTAATACCTGTGGACTTATAGCACGCCTTTGTTTGGCTTCGGATTGTGAAGAGCATCAAAATGCCGAAAAAATCACTTTGGTTAACTTTACCGGCTCTTACAGGCTGGAATCCAGCATAGAAACCGAACACTTTATAATTACCTGGCAAAACCTGGGCCAGTGGGCCGAATTTGGTAGACCTGATGACCCACGTGTACGCCCGGCACTGCGTCTTGAGCTGGAAGCCATTGCGGCAGAGCTGGACAGGATTTTTGAGGTTGTCCGTGACGAGCTTGGCTACGGCAGCCCATATACAAACCACAGATGGGATACCCACCGCGTGCGCGCCAACCTAACATACAACGACGGCTGGCAAGCCAGCGGCGGCACCACATCGGTTGCGGGTGTTAATTATTTGGGTAATTTGACCCAATCCGTCGGCGCATCACGGCCTTTTATTAACCCGGCCACCGGCGCAATGGAATTCCCAACCTTTGTACACGAAATTGCTCACACTTTCCAATTTGCAAAGTGGCGCGAATACCCGGCATCTTTCACCGGCGGAACAGTTACAGAAACCCTTGCCCAGTTTATGGTATGGTATCTGTATCCCCATTGGTTCCATTACGAAACCCACGGCCCAGCCTTTATGGCCGAAACCACCCACAGAGGCTTCCAGCATTCTACCCAGCTTTTCCGCGCTCCAATGATATTTATGTATTGGGCAGACCTGCATGGCCCTTGCATAACCGGCAGACTGTCGCGGGAATCATTGGCCCGCAATGCCAATATCATCGAAACCTATGTGGCCTACACCGGCATAACCCAAGAGCAATTTAATGACGAAATATTCGACGCAAGCCGCAGATTTGTTACGTGGGATATGGATCATGTAAGAGATGCCAGTGCCCCATTTGCAAACCGTATGGTAAGTGCATTTACCAGAATAGGGGAGTGGCACAGAGTGGCGGCCGACCGGGTGCCCAACAGCTATGGCTTTAATGCCGTGCGCCTTAATGTGCCCGCCGCTGGTACCGAAGTCACCATAGATTTTAGGGGTTTGGATCATGCATACTTCCCAATTACTGAAGCCAGAAGAGAGCTTGCCGGCTGGCGTTATGGCTTTTTGGCCAAAACAACCGACGGCACCCGCCATTACGGCGATATGTTCTCGGCCGATTTCCTTAATCCGGAGAGCTCCGGCAGCTTTATTGTGCCGGAAAACACCGCATATCTATGGCTGGTGGTGACCGGCGCGCCATCGCAGCATTGGCAGGGCGCAGCCTCAAGTGCCGCCGAAAACTGGGGCTATCAGTTTAGACTTACAGGCACAACACCACATAGTGCGGTAATAGTAATGTGCGCGGATTGCGGTAGAACCCCTTGCCAAAGCCCATGTGCGGATGCTTCGTGCAGATTTGCCTGCTGCGTGGTCTGTAACCCAATTCTTATAAGTGCCACAGCTCCGACAAATATGACGCTTCCTGTGCCAGTCACCAATGAAGTCGCCGCAATTGCATTGCTGACAGAGGCGGTTACAGTTGTTACATCTAGCCCGTTTGTCACCACGCTTCCTGTTGTGTGGACGTTGGCCAATGCTGGTGATGCACCATTTAATCCGGCATATGGCCAAAGCAATGTGTTCAAATGGGCGATTAACCTCGGGCATGTTGCCAATCCTGATAGTATAGCCTTAACCGGCACTATTATTGTGACAAATGCCACATTTGGTTTTAACATCTTCAACAACAACAACGACAATGTCCCATCTATAGCCGGCACCATCCGCATGTGGACACAGCTTAATGGTGTAAACGCCATTGTACCTTATGCAGAGTTAGATGTAACAGCTACATTCCC
>WQVZ01000019.1 GCA_009785595.1 Defluviitaleaceae bacterium
CTAAGCAATGCTGTTCTTGATATAGCGACACCGCCAATCTTGAACGATCGCAGGCGTTGGCAACGACATAATATTTTTTAATTGATGAGGGGAGTGTTTTGGATATTTCAAATACTAACTGTCCTATGTACGGTATTTTGCAAAAGTTTTACAGTGCAGTTAAACACGTAGAGACTTTTTGTGTAAGTAGTGATATGTTTGATAACATTTCATCACTCGATAGCTTTTTCTCTGAATTTAGGAATATAACATTTATGGCACAAAAGACATTCAGTAATCTTGGCAAAATAGCACTTTACGAAACGGCGAGAAATAAGTTTCTAGCTTCTCCAGATATGAAATGGTTTGTTGATAAACGGAACAAAACAACAAAAGAACAACCCTTCCCACTTAAAAAACAAGTGGTTTTTGAACTGTATTTACACGGTGATAGACTTGTATTAATTGACGAGCGCTTTTCAGCGGGCTTTGAAGAAGAGTTAAAACCTGCAAAGGAATTTATTTCAACGTTTTTAATCGAAGAAATAGGTTTGATAGAAGTATTCTTTTCGGCTCGGATTGTATTTAGCGAAAATGACCAACCTACAGAAATTTATCCTATAATCTTGAGCGGCCTCGACAGTATGATGCTATTTGTTAAGGAATTGCTTGCACTTGTGCCATGTTCATGCAAAAAATGCGATACCTTGATAGAGAAAATAAAGCAAATGCGAGTTTTAGTATTTGCAAAAGAAATGACATTCAAAAGAGATTATTCGTTTGAAAAGGGACGAATTGAGCCACTCTCGCTAGGTTCTCATGATGTTGAAATGGTAAGCGTTGATGAATTTGGCAATTATATAAAGTTGAAGGACATGAGATTATCTTTGGCGAAATCAAACTCATGGAGAACTTGGAAAGAGCTAAAAACTATTAAAGGTCTGTTTTTTGATTTTACAATAATGCATATTGTGATTCACAAAGTACAAAACCATGACATCCAACCAGTTTTCATGATTGTGTACACCGATGACACGTACTCGATGATGCCTTATTATCCGCTCAACAAAGCAACTTCATACAGGACTGTATATGAGTTGGCTGATGGTCTCAATTTCAGCGAGGTTAAAGCCATATTTCATTGCTGCGAATATTACAAATTTGATACAAGTAGACTTGCCTATGTAAATGAAACTCCTTACTCTGAGCGCATAAAAAATGCAGATGGAGTACTATTAAATTTCGTCTGTATAGAGCGAAGCGGAGTAGTGAATGAACTAAGTCTTGATGTTGGGGTAATTGATTGTGAACGTTATGTTGGCGAATCCTTAAAAACTTTAAAGCCTATAAATGACCGCTCTTTGTTTTGGCTTAATCCACTTGTCGATAAGTTATCAATAAATAATAATCCTTGTTCGTAAAAAAACTGAAATCTTATTTATTATAAAAACAGCATAGGTACTGGCTCTAAATCCAGTGCCTATGCCGTTTTTTATATGTTACTTAAGTATCCAAGATGACCTCTCTATTTTGCCACTACCATATGTACAGTAGACTTTGATATGCCGAATTTTTTCGCGGTTTCTCTTACGGTGGCGTTGCTGGATATTATAAAATTAGCAACTTCGACGGCTCTTTCTTCGATGTAGGCCTTCAACCGAAATGCCCCCTTAAATTTTCACTCCATACAATATATGTAGTGGTTGGGGCATATATGAAAAAACAGGGATGCTACCCTGGGTGCGGGGTGCTGCCGGTGGTTTTTATGCGCTTTATTGTCCTCGGAAGCAAGGGGTGTTGCCGCTTCCGAGGTTTTGTTGTGTCTACGAAAAAATTATACCATTTTGGCCAAAAATGTGCTATGCTTGTTTAAAATGAAAACGTGAGGTGGAGAGGATAATGTTGTTGATACAAAACGGCAAGGTGCTGACCATGGAGGGTACAAATTACGACCGGGCTTCTATATTGGTGGAGGGCGGCAAAATTGCGGCCATAGGTGAAAATTTGGAGGTGCCGCAGGGTGCTTGTGTCATTGATGCCGCGGGTTGCCATGTACTACCCGGGCTGATAGATGCCCACACCCATTTGGGCTTATCCGGCCACGGTTTGCGCTGGGAGGGCGATGATGTCAATGAAATGACCGACAATGTGACGCCCCATTTGCGCACCATTGATGCCATAAACCCCTTTGACCGATCTTTTGCGGATACGCTGACAGGTGGTGTCACCACTGTGGCTACATCGCCGGGCAGTGCCAATGTTATAGGCGGCCAGCTTACGGCCATGAAGACGGGCGGCAGTATGCGGGTGGAGGATTTGGTGCTGAAGGCTCCGCTGGCCATGAAATGTGCCCTGGGGGAAAACCCTAAAGGCGCGTATGGCCAGGCAAAAAAGACGGCCCCCATGACGCGTATGGCTACGGCTGCTATATTTAGGGAGGCGTTTTTGAAGGCGCGGGAGTATTTGGAGAAGAAAAAAGCGGCTGTGGATGGCAAAATGCCGGAGTTTAATATGAAGCACGAGGCGTTGATACCCCTGTTGGAGCGTCAGATACCCGTACATATACATGCCCACCAGGCCAATGATATACACACCGCAATACGGCTTATCCAGGAATTTAATCTTAGGGGCATAATTATCCACGCCAGCGAGGCCCATCTTATTGTGGATGACCTTGTGGCGGCGGGTATGCCGCTGTTGATAGGCCCCACACTGGGCTTTAGCACCAAACCGGAAACTGTGAACAAAACATTTGAAACTGTGGGTATTTTGCAGCGGGCCGGGGTAAAAATGTGCATCACCACTGACCATCCCGTCATTCCCCTGCATCATCTTAATGTATGCACCGCCCTGTCCGTACAAGCTGGGATGGACGAAGATGAGGCCCTTAAAGCCATAACCATATATCCCGCGGAAATTTTGGGCTTTGGCGACAGGCTGGGCTCTTTGGCTGTTGGCAAGGACGCGGATATTACAATATGGGATAAAAACCCGGTGGATACCACCAGCCGGGTATTGCATACCATTATTGACGGCAGGGTTGTATATAGCCGCTAACAGGGGAGGGATTTTTATGAAAAACTTGCAACTTAATGACTTTAGAGAATATACATTCATCAGCGGGCTTAAATATTCGCCCGCTGGCAGCGCATCAGCCCTTGTGGCCACCAAGGCCAATGACAAAAATGGGTATGACAAAGCCATTTATATCGACAAAGGTGCGGGGTATTTTCCCTTGACATCTGCCACAGGCAATGCGGGACCTTATATTTGGCTTGACGAGGAACATATCCTCTTTGCTGAGGCCCGCAGCGAGACCGTGCAGGATAAAATCGAAAAAGGCTATGAAATAACCAGTTTTCACAAAATAAACATCCACGGCGGCGAGGCCGTAGCGGCCTTTGATATTGATGCCGACGTTGTGGATATACAGCTGCGCCCGGACGGCACATTTCTGGTAGCGGCTATGTATGACCATTCCCGCCCGTGTCTTGCGGGCAAAACCCCGGAGGAAGCCGACGACGCCCTTGCCCAAATGAAGAAAGAAAAGGAATGGCAGGTGGTGGACGAGCTGCCTTATTGGTCTGATGCCAGCGGTTTTATCAACAAAAAGCGGCGGCGGCTGTATAAATACTGCCCACATAATGGCCTTGCACCCATCACAGGCCCACTGGACAACGCGGAGGCTCATAGATTGTCCCCCTGCGGACAGTATGTACTTTTTGCCGGAAATGTGGCGCCTTTTGAAATACGTGATTCGCAAAGCAATTTGTATTTGGTTGATATAAACACAGGCGAAACCAAGGCCCTGCTTGAAAACGGCATGTATATCCGTGATTTTGACTTTTGGGGCGAAAAAATTGTGCTGGCGGCAACTGACGGGGATGAATATGGCATAAACCAGAATCCGGCTTTTTATATTTTAGACAAAAGTGGTGACAAAAAGCATCTGCTGGACTATGACTTGTCCATAAACACCGTGGCAAATTCCGACAGCCGCCTTGGGAGCGGCACAACCAGTAAGGTGCATGGGGATTGGTTTTATTTCACGTCACTTAAAGGGCATTATACCGAGGTTTACAGGCTGTGCCTTAACACCGGTGCGTTGGAGGCCGCCACAGACTGCGGCGGCAATGTAAGCTTTTTTGACATATGCGGCGAAAGGCTGATATATGGCGCGATGATCGGTCTTGGTCTGTGCGAAGTTTATGAAAATGGCGTGAAAAAAAGTGCCTTCAACGACGAATTTATGGCCGGACGCAAGCTTTCCAAGCCGGAATATCATGTATTTGCGGATGCAGACGGATATGAAATAGAGGGTTGGATGCTGCCCCCGGTGGATTATGAAGAGGACAGGCCATATCCCGCCATACTTAACATTCACGGCGGGCCAAAAACCGCCTATGGCGATTGTTTTTTCCACGAGATGCAATATTGGGCGGCCCAGGGGTATTTTGTTATGTTTTGCAATCCCCAGGGCAGTGACGGCAAGGGGGATGATTTCGCCGATATTCGCGGCAAATACGGCACGGTTGATTATGACAACCTGATGCAATTTACCAGCGAAATGTGCCGACTGTACCCGGATATTGACCAGCGGCGGTTGGGTGTGGCTGGTGGGTCATATGGCGGGTTTATGACCAATTGGATTGTGGGACATACACACCGTTTTGCCGCTGCCGCAACCCAGCGCAGTATTTGCAATTGGATATCCTTTGGGTATATCAGCGACATCGGTCATTATTTTGGCAAAGACCAAATGCAGGCCGACCCATGGACGGATTTGGAGAAAATGTGGTGGCATTCGCCGCTGAAATACGCGCCTAATGTGCAAACACCCACGCTGATATTACATTCTGACCAGGATTACCGCTGTTGGGTGCCGGAGGCTTATCAGTTTTTTACAGCACTGAAACTTCATGGCGTGGACACCCGCTTGCATGTATTCCGTGGGGAAAATCATGAGCTGTCCCGATCTGGCAAACCGGATAACCGCACGCGCAGGCTTGAAGAAATTACAAATTGGATGGATAAGCATCTAAAATGAGAAGAGGCTTGATGGATGAGGATAATTTTGGCTTCCGCATCACCGCGGCGGCGGCAGTTGATGGCCCAACTGGGCATAAATTGCGAGATTATTGAAAGCAACGCGGACGAAACCGCCAGTGGCCCAGCGGATAAGCAGGTGGAAGAGCTGGCGGTGCGCAAGGCCCAGGCAGTGCGGCGGCAGATTGATGGCGAGGCCATAATTATCGCCGCCGATACCCTTGTAGCCATTGACGGGCAAATTCTTGCCAAGCCCACCGATGCAGCCGAGGCCTTTGCCATGCTGAAGACCTTGCAAGGACGGCAGCACACGGTATATACCGGGGTAGCCCTTATCAAAACCGACAAAGAGGACCATCTGCACAGCTTTGTAGAGGCGGCGGATGTGTTTTTTCGCCCGCTGACCGATTGGGAGATAGAGGGATATATCGCCACCGGTGAGCCTTTTGACAAGGCGGGGGCATATGGCGTGCAGGACATAGGCGCCGCCCTGGTGGCCCGTGTAGAGGGGGATTATTACACCGTGGTTGGCTTACCTTTGTCCCGCCTGGTTGTGGCCTTGGACAATATGGGTGTAGATATTTGGGGCAAAATGCGTCCGACATGAAAAAAATGTTGACAACCCCGCCCATGCGTGATATATTGGCTTTAGGAGCAGTGCCGGTTAAAACCGGCTGAAGATTGCGACTGAAAGTCGCCGGACGCCCAGGCGGAATTTTCAGCCTGTTTCAGCAGGTACCCTGATTTATTTCGACCCCCTTTTGCGCCAACAAGCCCATGTTGGCGCAACTTTTTTTGTTTGTTAGTGGGATACCCAAGGACAGCGTCCCCTACTTGACAGGTTGGTCTGATGATGGTAAAATGATGAGGATTTGACGAGAGGAGGTATCGCATTGGGCACAACAGAAACAACAAACGCACATGGCATACCTAAATATACTAAGGGCGAAGAACAATTTAATATGATATCCCACATTGTTGGGGGCGGTATGGGGGTTTTGGCCCTGGTGGCCTGCGTCCTTGTGGCGGCTATCAGCGGAAATGTATGGGGTGTTGTTAGCGGCGCGATATACGGCTTTACGGTGATATTGCTGTTTACAATGTCCAGTATTTATCATGGCCTAAACATAGGCCTGCCCAAGAAGATCTTTCGCATTTTGGATCATTGCACCATTTATGTGCTGATAGCCGGCACATATACCCCGGTGGTGTTAAACCAGTTTAGAGAGGTTTATCCCCTTGATGCCTGGCTCATTTTTTCTGCCATATGGGGCTTGGCGGCATTAGGTATCACTTTAAGCGCCATTAACCTGCGCCGTTTTATTGTTTTTTCATTGCTATGTTATCTTTTTATGGGTTGGATGGCGGTGTTTCGTATAAGCAGATTGATGGAGGTGCTTGGCACCGCTTTCTTTGTGATGCTGCTTATTGGCGGTGTGCTGTATACCGCCGGTGCTATTTTTTATGTGGTAGGTCGCCGCAAAAAGTTTATGCACTCAATATTTCACCTCTTTGTGGTGGCGGGGTCTATAATGCATTCGGTGGCTATTGCTATATTCGTAATGCCATATACTTGGAACTAACGCGGGCGGCCAAAGGCCGCCTTATTTTTTTATGTTGTAAATGCTGACAGGATTTGATAGAATATAAATATGCAGACAATTAGAAAAACAATAAACAATATAACAAACATGCGTGGTGTGCGATGGGCCTTGCTGGCGTACGCCGCCGCCTTCCCCTTTATGCTATTTTTTGCACTGGAAGGCCTTAACCCAACGACAACATACGGCCTTATGGCCGCGCCATGGCAAGGCTGGGGCATCATCCTTTTTTCTGCCCTGTTCATAACCCTTGGAGCTGCTGTGGTTTTTACTTTTACCGCCTCGGTTTTTTGGTCTTATGTGGTGGTTTCGGCAGTTTTGGGTGTGGCCTATGTGGTCAATAACCTCAAACTGGCCATTGCGGGATATGTTTTTGTTCCCACAGACCTGATGATAGCCGGCGAAGCCATGACAGTGACGGATATAGGTGCCATAACCATCGAGCGTGTGCTTTTGCTACGCATTTTTGTTGTCATGCTGCTTCATGTGCCTTTGCTTTTTGTTAAATTCAAGCCGGATTTGCAAAAACGCTTCATTATCTTCTCCGGGGCCATCGCCATATTTCTTGTGACTTTTGTAGCCCAAGGCCCTGCCAATCGCATTATGGCCGCCCTGGGTGTGGATATCTCCGGCCCAATAACGGCAATTTACAGTGACACCGGCTTTATTGTGGGTTTTCACGCGGCTCTTTTAGACCATAACGCCCGCAGTGCAAATGCCTCGGCCGTTGCCCAAACAGCTATGGACTTCTTTAGCCAGCCCATTACCCAAAGCCCAAACGCCGGCGTGCGTCCCAATGTAATTGTCATCATGAGCGAAGCCTTTATGGACCCCACAGTTATATATAATTTAGAATTTTCCACCGACCCCACATCAAATTTACGCCGCCTGAGCCAAGACCACATCAGCGGCCAAATGGTCGTGCCTGTTTTTGGCGGCCGTACAGCCAATACAGAATTTGAATTCCTTACCGGCGTGCCCCTTTTCTTTATGGGCAGTGCCTATTATGTGCCGTACAATAGTGTAGAGCAGTATTTCTTCCGGGATGTTACCACAGCCATGCCCTGGACTTTCCGCAAAAACGGCTATCACACCGTTGCCGTACATCCCTATTACCGGGAGTTTTGGCGGCGGCACCAGGTATATCCCCGTTTGGGTTTTGATGTATATATCGGCTACGAAGACATGGAAGATCCCCAATACAAAGGGCCCTTTGTGTCTGACGAATTTTTTACCGACCAAATTATAGAGCAAATTATCCTGGCCGATGATGCTAACCAACCCCTGTTTCTTTTTGGCATTTCTATGCAAAACCACTGGAGATATGATGCCGATAAGTACGATGGGTGGCCCCAGGATGTAACCGCCGCCAGTCACCTGCTTGATGAACGTGAATTAGCCAGCGTAGATGCCTTTTTGCAAGGCCTGTATGATGCGGACAAACAACTTGGCCGCCTGGTAGATTTTATAGAAACAACAGACACCCCAACCATTGTAGTGTTCTTTAGCGACCACCTGCCCATTGTGGGCGAACATGGCGATGCCATCTTCCAGCGGCTGGGATATATAAGCGACCAGCGTGTGTGGTTGTGGAATGAAGAGGATAGACAAAAGATGTTTACCGTGCCGTATCTGGTGTGGAGCAATTTTGCCGACGGCAACCAGGACTGGGGTACAATATCCCCTTATTTGCTTGCCGCACAGGTGTTGCACTACAGCGGTGTTGCCCTTAGTCCATATTGGCACCATGTCCTCTACGCTAATCAATACTTTGGCGCATTAACAGAAAACCATTTTGTGGACATATATGGCAATTTCCACGGTCTGTACGGTGTGCGTGATATGCCCGTAATGAAGGCCCTGGACGCATTACAGCAAGTAAAGTGGTCTGGCACCGGCGAAATACACCAGACTTTAGGAGAAATTATTGAACAAACCAAATAAAATAATGGGCGCGTTAACAAAACACACCCAGCGGGAGATGACAAAATGGACGAAAACCCAGCCATGCCTACCCTTGTTATAGGCGTTATAGGCGCGGATGTACACGCCGTGGGCAACAAAATTTTAAACTATACCTTCACCGAGGCGGGTTTTAATGTGGTAAACCTTGGTGTTATGGTAAGCCAAAAGGAATTTGTAGAAGCCGCCATAGAGGCCGACGCCAATGCCATTGTGGTTTCGTCCCTTTACGGCCACGGCGAAATAGACTGCAAGGGTCTGCGGGAAAAATGCGACGAAGCCGGCCTAACCGACATAAAGCTGTATGTTGGCGGCAATTTGGTGGTTGGCAAGCAAGATTTTAACCAGGTAGAGCGGGTTTTTCTTGCCATGGGCTTTGACCGGGTATATCCGCCGGGCACAGACCCCAAAATAAATGTAGAGCATATGCGACAAGATTTTGGCATGTAGGGGCGACCTGTGGTCGCCCGTCATCGGAGAGAACAACCAATGAAAATATATCTGCTAACAGATTTCGGTTCCACATACACCAAGGTTATGGCCGTAGATGTACAGGCTGGTAAAATCGCGGCTTTTGCCAAGGCCTTTACCACCATTGATACCGATGTGGCCATAGGTTACCAAGCCGCCAAAAAAGAAATTGCGGCCCAGCTGGGCTCAGCGGTTTACGAAAAGTGCCTTGCGGCATCCTCGGCAGCCGGCGGGCTTAAAATGGTATCATCGGGCCTGGTGCCGGACCTTACCGCCAAGGCATCCCGTCTGGCGGCGGCCAGCGCAGGTGCCAAGGTGGTAAAAACCTATGCTTACGAGCTGACCGAGGCCGAAAGCGAAGAAATTTACGCCATCGAACCCGATATCATGCTGCTTTCCGGCGGCATTGATGGCGGCAACAAGCGTGTTTTGCTGCACAATGCCGGCATTATCGCCGCAATTCCCCGTAATTTTTCTGTGATAATCGCCGGAAACCGCTCAGCGGCAGCAGAAGCCCGTGCCATATTAGAGCGGGCTGGCAAAAACACCGTTGTCACCCCAAATGTTATGCCCGTCTTTGGCAAACTTAACATTATGCCAGCCAAGGGGGCCATACGCGACCTTTTTATCGCCAATATCATCACAGCCAAAGGTCTGGACAATGTGCAGGCCACCATGGATATGGAAATTATCCCAACACCCCTGGCGGTTTTGGAAGCCTGTGAGCTGCTAAGCCGAGGCACCACCACTCAAGATGGCCTGGGAGAGCTTATGGCATACGACCTTGGCGGCGCCACCACGGATGTATATTCCATGGCTGATGGCAGCCCAAAAACCCCCAATGCCTTTATCCACGGCATTACCGAACCATTTGATAAGCGCACGGTGGAGGGAGACGTGGGTATGCGCTACAGCCAGGCCGCCCTGTATGACCTTATTTTAGAAGACAATCCCGCCGTATTTTATGACGAATATGCCATAACACCCGAAGAAGTTGACGCCTGGCTGGCCATATGCCGTGATGATCCCGGTGTTTTGCCACTTGGCCAATATGAACAATACAACAATGTGGACAGCGCACTGGCCGCCGAAGCCATACGCATATCCGCCGCCCGCCACGCCGGATATAATGAGCGGGTATTTACACCCGCCGGTGAGGCTTTCTCCCAAACCGGCAAGGATTTGACCCAGGTTAGCCACATAATAGGTACCGGCGGTGCCATTATAAACGCCAAAAACCCCGCCGCAGTGCTACGCCACGCCGCATACAGCCCGAGAGACTTGGGTGCGCTAAAGCCCCTGGCCCCTAAGATGCTATTGGACACCCAAAACTCCTTTGCCGCTATGGGTTTGCTGGCCCGCTTCCATCCCGATACAGCCCTGGGCATTATGAAAGATAATTTTGCGAAAATATAGATTATAAGGAGGTGCGGAATGCGCACACATCAAAAGCATCAAAATTACACCTATGCGGATTACTGCCAATGGGACGACAGCCGCCGCTGGGAGCTTGTTGACGGCGCAGCATATGCACTGACAGCACCAGGCTTGTGGCACCAACGTATGCTGGGCAGACTGTTTCGTAAGTTTGATGAATATCTTGACGGCAAGGAGTGCGAGGTATTTATGGCCCCCTGCGATGTGCGCCTTAATGCCGACAAAGCCGACAATATTGTTGTGCAGCCCGATTTGTTAATAGTATGTGACCCCGAAAAACTTGCCGACGGTAAGGCCGTCAATGGCGCACCAGATCTTATTATCGAGATATCATCCCCTTCCACATCAAAAACCGATAATAATATCAAGCTAAGAAAATATCGTGAAGCCGGTGTAAAAGAATACTGGATTGTTTCCCCCGACCCGGATATGGTACGCGTACATGTACTAAAAAATCATGAATATGTAATCATCGACTCCTTCTCTCCCGAAGAGAAAGCCCCCGTAGGTATTTTTCCGGGGTTTAAAATTGACTTGGCCGAAATTTTTGACACACCAGAACAAGAGGACACTGGCGAGCAATAGTTCCTGGATCAAGTCCGGGATGACAAATATAAAGGAGAAATCCAAATGGATATAACGCTTAGAAACGAGAAAATGAGCGACGATTTATTTTATCAGCTGCAAAAAGAGGTGTTGACAGGCTGGAAAACAGGCAGTGCAGTGGATTTTAAAGAAGCGGTGGAATATCAGCGCGCTTTGCCCCCGTCAAAATGCTTTGCCGCCAAGCTTACCCAGGCGGACGAAGACGGCCTGACACTAACCCAGCCACGCGCCGGTGTGGCCCTGCCCCAAGATCATATAGACCTGTTGCGCTATCTGGAGGATAATGGCTGCGCGGATCTGTTGCCAACCACCATAGACAGCTACACCCGCCACAACCGCTACGAAGATGCCCAGGTAGGCATTGACGAGAGTGTACGCATGGGCAGGTCTATGCTTAACGGCTTCCCCGCTGTCAACCACGGGGTGGAGATTTGCCGCAAAGTGACTTCGTCTGTAAAAAGCCCCGTACAGGTGCGCCACGGCACACCGGATGGACGGCTTCTGACAGAAATTACTATGGCCGGCGGCTTTACGTCTTACGAAGGCGGCGGCATTTCATACAATATTCCATATTCTAAAGACAATTCTTTAGAAAAAACTATTTTTGACTGGCAATATGTGGACAGGCTTATCGGCAAATACGAAGAAGCCGGGGTTACGATAAACCGCGAACCCTTCGGCCCACTGACGGGTACCCTCGTGCCGCCCTGCATCAGCCATTCCGTGGCTATCATCGAAAGTCTGCTGGCGGCAACCCAGGGCTGCAAAAACATCACCGTAGGTTATGGCCAGCTGGGCAATATCGTCCAGGACGTGGCCGCCATAAAAAGCCTGCGCAAGCTAACCCGCTTTTACCTAGATATGTTCGGCTTTTGGGATGTAAAAGTAACCACCGTGTTGCACCAATGGATGGGAGGCTTCCCCCACGACGAATCCATGGCCTTTGGGGTAATATCTTGGGGGGCTGCCGCCGCTGTGTTGGCAGGTGCCACTAAAGTTATTGTAAAAACCCCACACGAAGCCATGGGCGTACCCACCATGGAAGCTAATGCCGCAGGGCTTAAAGCCACAAAACAAGTGGTAAATATGCTGAAGGGCCAAAACCTGTTGGAGTTGCATGACGTGTACCTGGAAAGTGGCCTTATTGAAATGGAAACCAAAGCCATTATAGACAAAACCTTGGAGCTGGGTTATGGCGACATTGCCCTTGGGGCCGTGCGGGCCTTCCAATCAGGCGTTATCGACATACCTTTCGCTCCAAGTAAACATAATGCCGACCTAGCTTTCCCCGCCCGTGACAAAGACGGTGCCGTGCGTATTTTCGACTTTGGCAATCTGCCGTTTAACGCCCATATCAAAGATTTCCACCGCAAAAAGCTGGAAGTGCGGGCCAAGGACGAAGGGCGTGATGTGTCCTTCCAGATGTCTATTGACGATATATACGCCATCAGCGAAGGACGGCTGGTTGGACGACCCAAGTAGGGGCGAGCTGTACTCGCCCGATTTTGAGGAGGGTGCGCATTGAAGAAAAAAATTGCCATGTCTTTTAGCGGCAAAGACAGCGTGCTGGCATTACACAAGCTTTTACGCGAAAAACCGTATGTGGATGAATACGAAGTTATCACACTAATGTCCACAGCCAACGAAGAGTACAGCCGTGTGAGCATACACGGTGTGCGCAAGGAGCTTTTGCAAGCCCAGGCCGATTCTATCGGCCTGCCCCTTAAAATAGTATGGCTGCCCAAGGACTGCCCCAGCGAAAAATACCAAGAAATTATGAAAAAAGCCTGCGAAGAGTTGTTGGAGCAAGACATACAGCACGTAGCCTTTGGGGATATTTTCCTTGCGGATGTTAAGAGGTATAGAGAGGACATGCTGGCTACCGTGGGCATGAAGGCCATTTTTCCCTTATGGGACATGGATACCGCCCATGTGATAGATGAGTTTTTGACATTGGATTACAAAACCATCATAACCTGTGTAGACTTAACACGTCTGCCCGAGGATTTTTCCGGCAAAGAAATTACCCGCCAGCTTTTGGCCGCACTGCCGCTTGATGTGGATATTTGCGGCGAAAATGGCGAATACCACTCCTTTGTCTTTGATGGCCCTATATACAAACAACCCATACCCTTTACAGTTGGCGAAAAACACTTGGCCCGCGACACTTATACTGGCACCACAAGATTTTGTTTTACGGATATTAAGCCTGCGGAGACGCTTCGTTACGCAGCGTGTCATAGCGAACCATTTCATTATTAAGATATGAGGTGCAATGATGAAAATTATCGACGTAATTTGCAGCCCAGGGCGTTCGGGGTTTTTCTTCGATGACCAAATGGCCATAAAAACCGGCGCTACGGCCGATGGAAATACTTATGCTGGCAAGGTCGTAACTGCCGGTTTTACCAGTGTGCGCCAGCCTGGCGAATCCATATCCGTTATGTTTGTGCTGGAAGACGGTCAGATAGCCCACGGGGACTGCGCCGCCGTGCAATATTCCGGTGCCAGTGGTCGTGACCCATTGTTCTTGGCCAAAGACTTTATCCCAGTGATAGAGCGCACTGTGCGCCCCTTGCTTACGGGCCGTAAAATTACCACCTTCAAAGAAATGGCGGCAGAGCTGGATAGCATAACAGACAATGGTGCTTTGCTCCACACTGCCATACGTTATGGCATAACCCAGGCTGCCTTGGATGCTGTGGCCAAAAGCCGTGGCAAACTTATGGCCCAAATTATTGCCGAAGAATACGGCACCACCATGGCCGATGCCATGATACCCATCTTCACCCAATCCGGCGACGACAGATATCTAAACACCGACAAAATGATACTTAAAGGCGCGAACGTACTGCCCCACGCCTTGTTTAACAATATTGAAAAAGCAGGCAAAAATGGAGAAAAGCTGCTGGAATACGTGCAATGGCTGCGCAACCGCATATATCAGGTTCAGGTAGACAAAAACTACACCCCTACCCTCCACATAGACGTATACGGCATGTTGGGCGAAATTTTTGGCGAAGACTATGACAGCATGGTTGATTATATGGGCCAACTGGAGCAAGCCGCCGCACCCTTTAGGCTACGCATAGAAGGCCCCGTGGACGTTGGCAGCGTGGCTAGCCAGATAGCCGCCCTAAAGCACATACGCCAGCTACAAGACCAAAAGGGTGTAAATGTGCAAATTGTGGCCGACGAATGGTGCAATACCCTGCAAGACGTAAAGGGCTTTACCGACAACAAAGCCGGCCACATGGCCCAAATAAAAACCCCAGACCTTGGCGGCATTAACAACACCATCGAGGCCGTGCTGTACTGTAAGGCCAATGGCATGGGCGCCTATCTTGGCGGCACCTGCAACGAAACTGACCGCAGTGCCCAAATTTGCGCCCACATAGCCATGGCCACCCAGCCCATACAGGTGCTGGCTAAGCCCGGCATGGGCATGGACGAAGGCTTTATGATAGTCTACAACGAAATGCGCCGCATTTTGGCCATCGTAGCGGCGACTTGCGGTCGCCCAAGCAGCTGACAGGAGTGATATTTCTGACACCCGATCAATTTTGGCAAGAATTTTTGGCCACAAAAGGCCTTGACCCTGCCACAAAATATTTTGAAAGTACCTACTTTGGCATAGATAAAAAAATGGCCAACGACCTGCTGGCCCTAGTGCTGTCCGGCCAAAAAAGGGCCACCGCAAGCAGTCTGTTGGCATATGAGTGTGAAAACAGCCCTCTGCCCCAGGTTGGCGATTACAGCATCATCACCGACTTTGACGACACACCCCATTGCGTCATACAAACCACCGCTGTAACCATCCTGCCCTTTAACAAAATGACATACAACATCTGCAAGCGAGAAGGCGAGGACGACACCCTGGAATCCTGGCAAACAAGCCACCGCCACTGCTTTACAATAGAGGGCAAAGAGCTTGGATATGAATTTACCGAGGATATGTCCGTGGTTTTTGAGGATTTTAAGGTGGTATACACAAAGACAATAATTTGATCTCGTAGGGGACGCCGCCCTCGGCGTCCCACTCAAAGCATTTGCAAGCCATTTACAAATGATAAGGGGGCGAAAAGCATTAATACAGAATTAATTCAATTGATTCAAAGCGCATTACCAATCGTCATGCCACCTATTTCTGCCGTGGTCGGCGCAATCATTGGCAGGCTACATCTCAGGGGCAATGTTAGCAAGACGGAAATCGAGAGATTAAGAGCAACAAGGTTTGCTACCATCGCCGATACTTTGCTTGAAGAGGGTCATATAACCCATTTGGAATACCACAAGCTCGACAACTTTTTAAAAATAGCGAAAAAAGCGGATGAAGTTTATAAGAACAAATACCAAGACCAAAAACATACCAACAAGGGCATGGATTTTGATTGGTTTGTTAGGTTTTTTGAAGATTCCGGCAATATAAGCAACGAAGAGATGCAAGAGCTTTGGGCAAAGATTTTGGCTGGCGAAATTGCCAAGCCGGGTTCTTTTTCAAGAAGGACGCTGGATGTCCTTAGAAACCTCTCGCAGGCAGACGCTCAGTTATTTCGTTCCTTGTCAAAATATTTTTTCTTTGCCGGCGGTGGTATTGTATTGTACAGAAATTCGGCTTTGCATAATGAATATGGGATAAAGTATTCGCAAATCAAGCATCTTACAGATTGCGGATTATTTTCTGCACATTTGCCTTTTGCTATCTTTGACCACGAAAGGCAAGCTGCATTCCATACAGAAGACATTGTCTGTGTGGCCAACATCGAAGCGAAGTCTGATGGGGTCATTGAATATCCTGTGCACCCTTTAACTTCCGCCGGAGTAGAGCTGCTAAGAGTTGATAAGCTTGAAGCTGACGTAGATTTTTTATTTAGCATCGTGAATGCTTTGCCCACAGACACAGGAGAAAAGCAAGTCAGTTTTTCTCTGCGCAAAATTGAGAAGATATCGGGAGACACTGTGTATTGGGGAGAGCAACCTTTGAGGAAAGAGGAAATTATATCATGAAAGAATTTAGAGTACTATCCCCCACGGCCATACTGGGCTACGGTTTTCCCGCCGCCTCCTTCGAGGAAGGCATGAGCCACAAGCCCCATGTAATCGCTGTGGATGCAGGGAGCACCGACCCCGGCCCTTATTATCTGGGCAGCGGCAAGTCTTTTACCGATCGCGGGGCCGTCAAGCGGGATTTGGAATTTATGCTGACAGCGGCCTGTACCGAAAATATCCCCATGATAATAGGCACGGCAGGGGGCAGCGGTGCGGACAGTCATTTGGATTGGAATGTAGATATTGTGCGTGAAATTGCCGCCGAAAAAGGTCTGTCCTTTAAAATGGCGGTGATTTCTGCGCAGATTGATAAAGAAGTGATAAGGCAACGCTTTGCCCAGGGCAAGGTTGTGGCCCTAAAGCCTGCCCCCGTGCCGACCATGCAAGATATAGAGGACAGCGTAAACATTGTGGCACAAATGGGCCACGAGCCTATAATGGAGGCGTTGCAGGCCGGTGCCCAGGTGATAATAACCGGCAGGGCGTACGACCCCACGGTTTTTGCCGCCCTGGCTATAATGCAGGGTTATGACCCCGGCCTGGCCCTGCATATGGGCAAAATACTGGAGTGCGCCGCCATTGCCGCCACACCCGGCAGCGGTAGTGATTGTATGTTTGGATACCTGCGGGATGACCATTTTGAACTGGCGACCCTTAGTCCCGCCCGCAAATGCACCACCACATCCGTGGCCGCCCATACATTATACGAAAAAAGCAACCCAACCCGTCTGCCCGGCCCGGGTGGCGTGCTGGACTTGACGCAAACTACCTTCGAACAAACCACCGACAACACCGTAACCGTGCGCGGCAGCCGCTTCATCCCCGATGATGCATATTTTGTAAAGCTGGAGGCCGCCCGCCATGTGGGGCACCGCACAATATCCTTTGCAGCCACCTGCGACCCTATTATGATAAACCAGCTGGACGACATAATAGCCGCCGTGAAAGAGCGCGTGGCCGGTAATTTTAGCGATATTGGCGATTTTTTCTTGGATTTTAAAGTGTATGGACACCACGGCGCAAGTTTTTATGGCGACACCGGGTCAATGCCCGCCGAAGCCGCCATCATCATCGAAGCCGTGGCCCCCACGGCGCAACTGGCCGACACCATATGCTCCTTTGCCCGCTCCACCCTGCTCCACTTTGGTTATCCCGGCCGCAAATCCACCGCAGGCAACCTGGCCTTCCCCTTTTCTCCGTCAGACTTTGCCGGGGGTGATGTATACGAATTCAGCCTATACTGCCTTATGGCTGTGGACAGCCCCACAGAATTGTTCCCTATCAAAATTTTCCAGTGTGACAAGGGGGTGCTGGTGTGATAAAATTAATGGACGTGGCGGAGGTTATCCGCAGCAAAAATTCCGGCCCATATGAGCTCACTTTCGACATAATGTTCAAAGACGCCGCCGTTTTTGAGGATTTTGTGACCAGAGACATTATGACCCCGGCGGTTTTTGCCCAATTATATGGCATTGATGAAGCCCAAGTACAGTCTGTAATAGCCTTTGCCCCATCAAAGGCCGTAAAAATAACCATATTGCGCCCTATATCATCAGGCGCGCTGGGAGAAAAAGACGTATACGGCGCACAGCAACATGGGCCGTTGTTAAATTTCGAATATGCGTAGGGCGACCATCTCAATCGCCCAAAATAATCATAAATGTAGGAATGGATAATATGAGAGAAATACATGTAAACGATATAGCCGCCAAGGTGGCAGAATTGTGTATAAAGGCCTGCGTGGTTGTTGCACCGGATATACGCAAATATATGCAGCAAGCCCTGCCAACAGAGCGCGGCACCGCCCGCCAGATATTGGCGGATATGCTGGAAAACCACGATGTGGCCATGCGCCAGAGGATGCCCATCTGCCAGGACACAGGTTTGGTGGTGGTTTTTCTTGATGTGGGCCAGGATGTGCACATTGTTGGCGGCATTATTGAGGACGCCGTAAACGCAGGCGTGCGCCACGGTTACAAAGAGGGGTACCTGCGCAAATCCGTGGTGGGCGACCCTATTAGGCGTGCAAACACCAAGGACAACACCCCGGCGGTGATACATTATACCATCGTACCCGGCGACAGCCTAAAGATAACCGTATGCCCCAAGGGCTTTGGCAGCGAGAATATGAGCCGCCTGGCCATGCTGGTACCGGTTGATGGCATAGACGGCGTTAAGGCCTTTGTGCTGGAAACCGTTACGGCGGCGGATTCCAACGCCTGCCCGCCCATTGTGGTTGGTGTGGGCATTGGTGGCACCTTTGATTATGCCGCCAATATGGCCAAACGAGCACTGTTGCGCAAAATAGGCACACGCCACCACGACCCATATTGGGCCGATGTAGAGGCCGGCCTGCTGGCCCGCATAAACGCCACAGGCATTGGCCCCGCCGGTTTTGGCGGGCGCACCACAGCCATGGCCGTGCATATAAACACCCATGCCACACATATTGCGGGTCTGCCGGTTGCCGTTAATTTGGGCTGCCATGTAAACCGCCATGAGGAGGCTGTTTTATGATAAAAGGAAGTATAATAGATTTAGTTCCCGCCGCATTAGACGACAGACCAAAAGTATACGAATGGTGTTTTCATTCGGAAACCACAAAGTATCACATAGGGCCGCCGGCTTACCCCGATACACATATTCCCACCTTTGAAGAATTTTGTGACGACTATGTTGATTATTTTTTTACCGGAGCAAAGCCCAATAGCGGCAGGGGTTTCATCATCACACACAGCAAAGAGCCCATCGGCTTTGTCAGCTATTGTTCTTATCATTTAAAACCCCATAAATCAGAGCTTGATATATGGATGAACAGCGAGGCAAATTGCGGAAAAGGCTTTGGGACAGATGCCCTCATTGCTCTTGGAGATTATTTGGGCCAAGTTTTGGGAATTACCCAGCTTATTATGCGGCCTTCCGTTAAAAATATAAACGCAATCAGGTCATATAAAAAAACCGGCTTTAAGGAATCCAACGCACCTGCATGTGATTACTTGCTGGAAGAATATATACCCCTTTATGGGGATGGTGACTATGGAGCAGACGAAACCGTTCTGTTAATAAAGCAACTGCTCGCCACAAACGGAGGCACCAATGAGCAAAATTAAAGAAATAACCACGCCTCTCTCACCAGAGGTCATAGCCAGCCTAAAATGCGGCGACATGGTGTGCATCACGGGTTCTATATACACCGGCCGCGATGCTGCCCACCAGCGCATGATGGATATGCTGGCGGCAGGATGTGACATGCCTTTTGACTTTACCGGCAACATCATCTTTTACGCCGGCCCAACCCCAGCACCCCCCGGCATGGCCACAGGCTCCATCGGCCCTACCACCGCCGGGCGTATGGACGCTTTCGCCCCGGAGCTTATCGCCCACGGTTTGCGCATTATGATAGGCAAAGGCCTGCGTAATAATGCCGTAAAGCAAGCCATAACAGACCACAGCGGCATATATTTTGCCGGTGTGGGCGGCATTGCGGCTCTTATGAGCCAATGTGTAAAAAACGTGGAAGTTGTGGCCTTTGAGGATTTGGGCACAGAAGCCATAAGGAGACTGGAAGTAGAACGTCTGCCGGTTATTGTAGCTATAGACAACAAGGGAAATGACATATATAATAGAAACGGTACGTAAGGGCAGATTCCAATATCCGCCCGCCATCAATACACATCGGAGAGGAAAGAGACCTATGACAGAGACAGCACGCAACAAAAGCCTTGGCCCATGGATGCAAAGCAATTTCTTAAAAAAACCCTATAGGGTACACGCTTTGCTATTTGTTTTTTACATAGCCTATGGCTTTGCAATGGCCAGCCCAACTGAAATCCTCGACGGTATGAGGATTATCCTTACGGAATCCAGCATATTGGTGACG
Source organism: Defluviitaleaceae bacterium (assembly GCA_009785595.1). Classification (GTDB taxonomy): domain Bacteria; phylum Bacillota; class Clostridia; order Lachnospirales; family WRAX01; genus WQVZ01. Next base: position 20,032 of record WQVZ01000019.1, read on the forward strand.
GACTTTATCTACATCGCCGGTCTGGGACCAACCTTGGTCAACGTAGGTATAATGGGCCTTATAGCCGTGGCTGTGCTAGCCGCCACCCGCCACCGCCCCATGGGCCTGGACATGGGCGTTTTGGGCCTGGTTACGGGCTTTGCCTTCTTCGGCAAAAACCCACTTAACATGCTGCCCATCCTCCTTGGTGCCTATCTGTTCAGCCGCTTCGTGAAGCGCCCCTTCGAAGAAAACATCGTCCCGGCCCTGCTGGGCAATGCCCTAGCTCCGGCCGTAAGCCAGCTGGTCCATGTGCCGGATATGCCCTTTGCCCTGGGCATAAGCCTTGGCATACTTGTAGGTATTTTCATCGGCTTTACCATCAGCCCCCTGGCCGTTTGGTTCCGCCGGGCGCATGATGGCTATAATCTCTACAACATAGGTTTTGTGGCGGGCATTTTCGCAATTGCTCTCATGGCACTCTACAAAAACCTTGGCATAGACTTTGAGCCACGCTCCCTGTGGAGCAGCGGCAACAACACCTCTCTGATGATTTTGCTGGCCATCGTGTCCGCATATTTCATCATCATCGGCCTCGTAACCAACACTGGCCAAAAGGTAACGCTAAAAGACCTACTACTCCTCAAAACTGAGGACGTTGACTACTTTAAATGGTACAAAGAAAAATCCTATATAGCCATGGGCATACTTGGCTTCGCCTGCCTGGCCTTTATGTTTGCCATGCGGGCAGAATACACTGGCCTGGCCTTTGGCGCAATCCTCTCCATCATCGGCTTTGGTGCCTTCGGCAAAAGCCTGCTCCACGCCATCCCCATCGTGGTCGGCACCTTGCTGGCAGACTTTGCCAACACCCTAAGCTTCGGCACCGCACTAAATTCCAACGGCCATATGGTGGCCATTCTCTTCTCCACCTGCCTCACCCCCATAAGCAAAACCTTCGGCTGGAAATGGGGCCTCATAGCCGGTTATCTCCACCTATCCCTTGCCACCAATATCGCCATGTTCCACGGCGGCATGAACCTCTATAACAACGGCCTGGCCGGTGGCCTGGTAGCCATGTTGCTACTGCCCGTCATACGCGCCTTCGAAGAAAGGAAGGCCAGAAATGCAAGCTAACGGAAAGACCACCATAATCACCGGCAACGGCAAAGGCAAAACCACATCGGCCATGGGTTTGATGGTCCAAGCCGCCACAGCCGGCCGCCGCATATACTTCGGCCAATTTATGAAACAAGGCCGCTACAGCGAAATAAAAATGCTGCGCGACGCCTTTCCGGAAATAACCATAGACCAATACGCCGGGGGTTTTGTAATTGGCCGCGACCCCAAAGACGAAGACAAACAGCTGGCCCAACACGGCATAACCAAGGCCGCCCAAACCCTAACCAGCGGCCAATATGACCTAATTGTGCTGGACGAAATTAACATCGCCCTGTTTTTGGAGCTTGTCACCCTGCCCCAGGTGCTGGATTTAATAGAAAGCAAGCCACCCCATATAGACTTGGTACTAACAGGCCGCTACGCCGATCCCCAAGCGACCGCCGGGGCCGACGCGACCTACGAAATGCTTCAAGTAAAGCACTATTACAACAACGGTGTAGCTGCCCGCCTGGGCATAGAAATGTAATCTTCCCCATTAAATTAAAATGCGGACTGACCCCATCGTCACTCCGCATTTTTTTATTGCCTGTAGGTTTTCATCGCCGAAATTATCTGTATCAAAAACTTAAAAATAGAAATGCTCATCGGAAGGACAGCGTTTAAAGTTGCAATTTTCCCCACCACACAGTCTTTGCAAAAAATAGTTGACAGCCAAAGGTTTGTGTGGTAGAATAGCAAAAGTTGTTGTGCTAACTGACACTTGCCCGAGTGGCGGAACTGGCAGACGCGTCAGACTCAAAATCTGATACTCGTAAGGGTGTGGGGGTTCGATTCCCTTCTCGGGCATAGTGATTATCACAGGCTTTCAGGCTAATCTGGGAGCCTGTGATTTTTTAGATTCAAGCCAAATTCCCCCTACTTCTAACAAACTTCTAACAAAATCCTAACTACTAGCCTCCAGCAACTGAAATTTGGCATTGAGAGTATCAGCAATATTCTCTTTGGCTTCCATGTCTAGCAAAGGCATTTACATGAAGTTTGCCCCACTCTGTATTGGGTGGGGGTTTTGAATGTGATTCTGGTTGTTGACCTTTTGTCTTGATGGTCTATATTAATCAATAATCTTGTCCAGTATAATCAAATTCTGGCTAAATAGCAGTTGAATATCAAACTGCCGCAACACATTTAAGCCAACAACGCCAATGGCAAAACTTTCCTCTGGAAATTTATGGGCGTAGGCTTCTACGTTATGAAGTTCTATATCGCCTAATTTTATTGATTGTAACATAAATTGTGAAACACGCTCCACGCTTGAAGCTGTCGTTATGGTCGCGCTGTTTACTTGGGTAGGCTCATAGCCCAATTGATGAAATATCTCTGGTGATATAGTTGTAACGCTTGCGCCAGTATCAAGCATAAGTGAAATTCGTCTATACCTATTTTCGGCAACACTCCACAATTGAATGGGGATATAAAGGCCGCCACTAAATAATTCCATTTTTAGTTTTGTCATAGAACAATAACCCCTTCTGGAATTTTGCCAGCATAGAAAATATATGTTTCGCTTTGCTCGTCCTGATATTTTTGCATTTCACGTAAAACCTTATCCCTGCGTTCGCTTGATATAACGACCTCGCCGCCCTCAATGGAATTATGTTCGCCCTCGGTGCAGTTTATCAGAAAAACCCAATGTCCGTCATATTCGCTGTGTATCTGCTCTATAGTTTTAAACATGAAAATCGCCGCCTTTTCTCGTCAATCTATATAATAATCTTACCAGATAGCTCATTGAAAATCAATAGTGCAAATTTGGTTGCGGGTATATTAATTCTAATTGTTGACTTTTTTGTCTGATTAGATATAGTTTTGGCAGGTCTACTGTTGTTTTAATGCGAAATCTATATTGACTTTCCATTTCTATGTGTGGTAAAATACATTATACCTAATCGGGTAACGAAAGGAGCGTGGTCATCTTGACCAAACTTTTGAGGTTACCCTGTTCCCAAGTTGCAAAACACCGATGCTGTGGGTGACGATGTATGACTAATAGTCATACATATGTTGCGGAACCTTTAACCGCTAAAGTAAAGTGCCATGTCAAGAAGCAAGTTGTGACGAACTTGCGTTTCTCGTGCAAAACCAATAGGCGTATGAAATCGCTGCTATTAACCTTTGGGCGTGCTGGGTCGGGAAGCCAGGCGAGCTGACTTAAGGATAGAATACTTTAAGGTGGCATGTGAAAAACCCGTTAAAACCGTGCCAAAGACCGAAAAGCTGCAATATGGTTTGGGTAAACAAATTGAGGCAAGGGTAGTCGGCGCGTCACCGTCGCCTATTTTTGTTTAATTGCAATATTTATTATTTTCATAAAGTGGGTTTAGGTTAGAGTTAGCGGGAGTGGGCTCAAGTCTCCTGATTATAGTTGGTTCTACAATGGCTCTCATTCTTAACGTAACGACAATACGTTTCGCAATAAGTAATGCTGCGAAGCAAGGAAAGGATGGCAGTATGGGGCAACATAGTTGGTTAAAGAGGATTCAGTTATTTTTTGGTCAGTTATTCAATTTATTGGGCAACATAATAACCAACATAGTCGCATGGTCTGCAACGCTAACCTAAGCCCATTTTAGAGGAAATGTAGCTATGGAAGAAATTCTTTCAAAATCGAAAGAAAGTCAAAAGCCGAAGTCTAAACAAGCAACAAGAATCTTGGCGTTGCAAGTGTTGAAAACGGCTTGAAATGAACATTTATGTACATTTAATTATTTTCAATCTGCTTATGTGCCGCATTGACAGAGAGCTTCAAAATCTGATACTCGTAAGGGTGTGGGGGTTCGATTCCCTTCTCGGGCATAGTGATTATCACAGGCTTTCAGACTAATCTGGAAGCCTGTGATTTTTTAGACTTAAACCAGCAACCAGCCATATGTTTGCCGGGGCGGCATTTCTGCCGCCCGATTTTAATTACGCACCCTTTGCCACACCTCTGCCAACGCAAACCGCGGCCGCACCACCAACTGTCCCGACCGCTCCGGCGTTTCAATCACCCGCGCCTGGGTTATGTCCATTAGGCACATTGGCGGAAACATCACACACCACCAGTTGGCTCCGCTCCCCTGCCCTATGGCAATTTGCAGGGCCGCATAGTGCCCTCGGGGGAAAATTATGCCCCCGTAACTTGTGGCAGGAAAGTTCAAATCATCCAGCAGTGCCGCCGACACATCATGATCACTGCCATTTTCGTTAATAATTTGTCGTGCGGCTTCCTCTATGGCACACAAATTATCCTTTATGATGGCCCTGGCCGCGGCCATGTTAACCACCCCGGCCACCATATCGTCCACCACATGCCACACGCCGTCCCGCACGGCCAGCTTTAGCTCCTGCTCCGCCGAGGTATCGTCATTGGCCAGTATGTGCAGGCGTATTACGTGGTTATGGTGGGGCAATCCGTCATCTTGGGCCGCCAGGGCCGTGGAATACAAAAAAACCCAGGCCAGGCCCACAACAACGGCCCAAAGCAGGATGATTTTATTCTCGCCAAACCAAATTTTCGCTTTTTCCATAATAATATCCCCTTTCGCTATGGGGAGATTGTTGCCGGAAAAGTCTTACATTATACCTCACTTCACTGCCCCGGTGTTGCGTATGGTCAAGTCCACCCGGGCCACAAAAATCATTTCGTCATAAGCCAGGGGCCAGTCCTCTTCATATTTTTGATACAATCCCCATTGCTTCTTGCGCAGTTTTTCCTTCAACCCAAAGCCGTCCACGGCAAAATCCTTCTGGAGTATGCGGAAAATATCCTCCATTTCCCCCTGTATTTTCCCTGCAAACCGCTCCTCTAAGGCCGCTAAATTATCAGCGTCAAATAGCTGTTCTTCCATAAAAAGTGCGCCCTCTATACTGCCCTCCACATTAAGCCGCGCCAAACAATGCAGCCGCCCGCCTTCTTCATAAAAATCCATCCGCGCCCTGCTTTTACTGGTTAACATGGTCGTATGACCACTTTCTGTTTCTATGGCAATTTGTGTGCCCGCACCGTTTTCTGTCAGCCACAAAAACCCCCGCATATCTTCTTCGTCAATATATCCCACCCGCGCAAAATCGCGCACCACGGCCACACCGCCTATGGTCACTTCTTCCTCATCCCCTTCGCCCTCTAGGGTTATTTTGGGGATGACGGCACTTTGTCCTGCTCGTAGGGACACAATAAGCCCTTCCAGATCCAGCTTAACCACCGACGATGCCGTGTTGGCATTGTTGCTGTTGTAAAAGCTGGCCAAATACACCCCCAAAAGACCTTGTTCTTGAGGTTGTGCGGCCAGTATTTCTGCGGCGGTTTTGTCCGTGGCCATGATAATGCACTTTATATTTATATCGTTCTTGCGAGAAAGCGTATCAATTACCTCTCGCAACAAATCACTGTCTTCCAACACCTCGGCACCAATTACCACGGCCTTTGTGTGGCCATAATATATCTTGTCGCTTATTTTGGCCTCCACCTGCCCCATGGCATGGGCCAGACTTTCGCCGCTGGCATTGCGCTTCACCACAGGGTTTTCATCACCACCCTGCTCCATGGCGGCAGTATCGCTTATGTTCATGGATACTTCAAAGGGTTTGTCATCATCCTTGGCCACATCAATGCCTATGGTGACAACAAATGCCCGGCTTTCCAGCTCTATCCTATCCCAATTAAATGACAGCAGCACAAAAAGTACCACCGCCACCACACCAAATTTTGATAAAAATTTAAGACCCTTATGCTTGCCCACGACCCATCCTCCTTATACTAGCAACAGCAAACAACACCAACGGCACCACTATCATTGTAGCCACGCCCAATGTGCGGTTGGCCAAATTAAAATATGTGTATACATCGGCCATATGGGTTGGCCAATGAGCCACCAAGGCAATTATGGGTATAAGCCCCAAAATATACCAGGAATGCTTGCCCCGCGTAACCACATCTTTAAGGAGCAGGGATGAAAAAAACAGAGCGGCATTGATAGTGGCATAGGCAGAAATTATCCAAAAAGTCATTATAAGTGCCCCCTGGCGGTCTATAATAGAACCCGGCAGACTAATGGTGTCCATCATTTTAAGCACCGGCCACATTTGATGCACAATATTGGCAGGGCCAAAGCGGGCAATAGTAACGGCAGTTATGACGGCCATAAATATGCCAATGGTGACAATGGCCTGGGTGGAGGATTTTGTAAGATGCTTGGGGCGAGCCAAAAATGGACCCACAAGCAACAGCACTTCTATACCGGAAAAAGCAAAAAATGCGGAAAAACTGCCCGCCAGGATGCTTTCAAAAGGAGCGGCCATAACCGGCATTAGATTGGAAAAATCAATATCGCGGCCGGATATACCAAAAACAAAAATAAGGGGCAAAAGCACCACCAATATCAACACCTCTGCAACGCGGGCCCTGGATTCTATACCCTTGGCGGCCCCATAGGCGGCTATCATCAGCATGGACACAAAAACCACAGCAAATGGGGTTGTGGGTAACATGGTTTGGCGGGTAATTTCGGCAAAAATACGCAGGTTAAAGGCAGCCAATAATACAAGGCGCAGACAAAACAGCAGGGATATAAGCGCACCCAAAGGGCGGCCCAATATCTTGCCGACTATATCGTAAAAAGAGGTCTGGGGGAACAGCTTGGTGACATGTGTCATCACCGCCGTCATTATTATTATAAACCCCGTGGCCAGCAGCACACCGACCCAGCCGTCCTGCCCAGCATGTTCTGCCACTCTGCGCGGCAGTGCCGTCACCCCAAAGCCGAATATTTCTAAAAACAGCAGGGCCTGTAACTGGCGCAGGGATATTTTGTTGTTTAACGAAAAGCTATCGTCTTTGTATATGGTCTCCGTCATATTCCCTCCCCTATTCCTTCTGCCGCACATTACCTAATTTGCCCTCATTCATCCTGTTGCATTGCTCTGGATTAGCATAAATTGGCCGCTTTTTCATAAAGATAAGGGGCATACGAAAGATGCTGTCTTTAAAATCCGTAAAACCATTAATATCCCCTGCCGCAAAGGGAAACAGATACGGCAGGCCAAAGCTTTTAAGCGACGCCAGATGTATAATCATTATCAGCAATGCCGCCCAAAAACCAAAAAGCCCCAAAGCCGCCGACAATGCTATTATAAGAAACTTTGCCAGCCTAAAGGCCGATACAAGGGAATAGCTTGGTATAGCAAAAGAAGCAATGCCCGTAAGAGCCACGATGATAACCACAATAGGGCTGACGATGCCCGCCGATACCGCCGCCTCGCCCACAATAAGGCCGCCAATAATGCCAATAGAGCTACCTACCGGCCTGGGTAGACGTATGCCGGCCTCTCGCAGCAGTTCAAAGGCAAACTCCATAATAAGCACCTCTAACACAGCAGGAAAAGGTATGCTTTCCCTGGCCGCTGCCATCTTCAAAGTAAGCATCATGGGCAACATATTGGGGTGGAATGTGGTTATGGCTATATACAACCCCGGCAGCGCCAAAGCAAAAAAAGCCGACAAAAACCGCAAGGGCCGCACAAAGGATGTGATGTTCCAGCTTTGGGTGTAGTCTTCGCTGGACTGAAAAAACGAATCCACAACAGCCGGCACCAGCAATGCCAGTGGCGAATTATCCACCAAAATGGCTATGCGCCCCTCTAAAATAGCACTGGCAGCCTTATCCGGACGCTCTGTTATCTGGCACTGGGGAAAAGGCGATTGATAATCATCCTCAATAAACTCCTCCAGCGCCCCGCAATCCAAAATACCGTCAATATCTATATTCTTTATCCGCTCTTCCACATCCGCCAGCACTTCTTTACGCACCACATCATCCAAATAACACAGCGACATATCCGTCAGAGTCCGCCGCCCCACCTGCACGTGCTTCATCTTTAGCTTAGGGTCTTTTACCCGCCGCCGCAAAAGAGCGGTATTAAAGCGAAAAACCTCGGTAAAAGCCTCGTTGCTCCCCTGCACCACCACTTCTATATTAGCTTCGGGTACACCGCGATTAGGGAAGCCTCTGGTGGCTATCAACACGGCAGCTTCGGCCCCGTCCACAAATACCGCCGTATCCCCCGCCATCAACACATTTATAATTTTTTGCATGTCTGCTTCTTCCCGCAGGTCGGCAGTGGTCATGCCGCCCTCTTTAAGGGTAGCCAACAGACTGCATGGCTTATTAAAAAAATTCTCAGGCATCTTGCGTCCACTTGCCATAATTTGCGGCAATATGGTCGCTTCCAAAACCTGCCTGTCGGTCATCCCATCAAAATATATCACATATATCCATCTGTCCAAACTGGGCCCAACAGGGAGTTTTCGCTTGACCAAATCGTTGCAATCCGCAAAAAGTCCTTCAAGATATTCTATATTTTTATCCAATTCGCTAAATACATTCACAATATCACCTTGGCTTATGGTCTGCAATGTGGTAGAATATTATTCACAGGCAGACGCATCGCCAACCAAATAATACTGGCTGCCAAGAAAGGATTGAAAAATATAATGATTAAAAAAATCTTTAGCGTGCGCGTGCTTACTGTTCTTACGCTAATAGCATTTGTATTATCCGCCGTATACATAGCTGTTTTGCGGTTTTTGCCAGAAGCAGAGCACCGTTATAACATACTGGCACGCAGCGACTTTGAGATAATTTTCCTTACATGTCTGGCCGGCATTGCGGCTTTGTTTTTCCCTGCCATTGTGCGCAAGTTCTCCGGCTACACAATATCAAACACCATGATGGCCATATATGTTGCTTTCATCTTCGGCTCAATGTTTTTGGGCAGCATAATGAATCTTTATTACCGCATATTTCATTGGGACACATTTTTGCATCTTTTAAGCGGCATCACCCTGGGCATTTTGGGCTATGCCATTGCTGACATTGTGGAAAAAACCCACAAAACCAAATATAATGCCATGTTTGTCACCATATTCGCCTTTTGTTTCGCATCGGCCATGGGTGTTTTGTGGGAAATTTACGAATTTGCTATAGATTCCATCGCGGGTTCCAATACCCAGCGCTGGGCAGATGCCTATGGTGTGCCCTTTGTGGGCCAGGCCGCACTGTTTGACACCATGAAAGACCTTATCGCCAACAAAATTGGTGCCGTGGCCGTGTGCATATGGGGCTATATGCGTCTAAAGCGCAAAGACTGGCCGCAAAGCTTGACCATAACACGCATAAAATAAACCTACCGAGGCGTTGCAATATGTCTATAATCAGAATTATGACCTTAAATGATTACGAAGCTGTCCGCTCTTTGTGGAACAATACAGACGGCGTGGGCCAAAATGCCATAGACGACTCAAAAGACGGCATAGCCAAATATTTGGCCCGCAATCCATCCACCTGCTTTGTGGCAGAAAAAAATGGCGCCATCATAGGCGCCGTATTAAGCGGCCATGATGGCCGCCGTGGTACAATATGCCGTCTTGCTGTTGCAGTCAACGAAAAACGCCAGGGTATCGGTACAGCCCTTGTGGAGGCCGCCTTGGCTGCACTGCGCAACGAAGGTATACACAAAGTATGGCTTGTGGTATTTGCTCACAATACCGAAGCCGCCTGTTTTTGGGAGAAGCACGGCTTTACCAAAAGGGGCGACCTACATTATCACGACAAAGTGCTATAAGTCTGTCGTGTCGATAAGAACGCTGCGTTTTACGCAACGTGAAGACACGGAGCGTTAACGCTCCGTGTTCGCACAGGGTTATCGCTTACCAAGACACAATAGTTCAGCGACAGTTATCTACTCGCCGCATAATCATCAATTATATCA
>WQVZ01000020.1 GCA_009785595.1 Defluviitaleaceae bacterium
AAGAGTTTTGGGCAATAAACACAAAATAGCCAAAAATGCCATTGCACGTGCAATGGCAGTAATGCAACACCGATAACCTTATTTCGCTTGAGGGAATTGTAACCTATGTTTGACGCTGGTACAGAGGATATAAACCGATTTATGTATTAGGCACTTGACTGACACATAAATATAAGGTATAATGGCCGATGGAACAAAAACAAATTAAAGGAGTGTTGTGCTGTAATGAGAAAAATCGCTTCACTTGCAATGTTGTTGGTATTTGCTGTTGTGTTTTTGGCCGGATGTGGTGCCATCAACAGGACCGTCGAAGAAATTATGACGGGTGATTATGTAATAGGAACCATTGACGGCGATAACTTCGAAAGCGAATGGCTTAACCTTCGCTTTACCGCGCCGGATGGCTTTATCATGGCCAGCCAAGAAGAAATTTTAGAAATGATGCAGTTGGGTTTGGATATGATGGATGTAGACAGTTCTGTGGTTGCCTGGGCCGAAATGGCAGTGGTTTCCGAGATGATGGCGATGCTGCCTACCGGTTTAGCAAGCGTATCCGTAGCAACAGAGCGTATTATGCTTAGCAATATAACCATAGAGCAATACGTCGAAGCAGCGTTTCAGGGCGTAGAGGCCCTTGGGTGGGAAGTAAGCCCTAATGACGACCTTAGGCAAATAAACTTTGCCGGCAACCAGTGGTATACATACACCGCTACTGTCGAAGCCTTTGGTATTGATTGGAGCTATCAATACCTGGTTCGCAGGTTCGACAACCGCATGGCACTTATCACCGTTTACGCTATCGCCGGCGAAGAAGCACATATAGATACACTTATAAACGCATTCGCAGCATATTAGACAATTAACATCTAACAGGAGCGGCCCGCATGGCTGCTCCTGTTATCGTTTGCGGGCAGTCAAGCATATAATATAGCAAACCATTGGCCGAGGTGAATTATGTTTGACCTACAAATGTCAGCTCTGTTATCCGGAAGACTGCTGCAAAAAGTGCTTAATAACGAACCCTTATCCCTTGTGGAGTACAATATCCTAACGGCCAGCCTTATTGCCCAAAATATCCCTTTTGACGTCTCCTTTGTTTCCGGCACACGAAAATCGGCCGCCTCCATCCAGTTTACAATCCACATCAACCCTTCAGCTACATTTGTTTTTGTAATTTCTTTGGAGCAAGGGTCAAACGCATTTTCTCCCAGTCCATAATTTTGTCAAAACCGGGCCATCCATGGTCGTCCGGTTTTTTCTGTTTACAACCAACCCCAAATCTGATAATATAATCACAAACACCATTCAGGAGGACATATATGAAAAAACCTGTAGTATTACTTATAATGGACGGCATAGGCCTGGCCGCCGACACCCCCAGCAACGCCGTAGCAAAGGCCCGCACGCCTAATTTTGATTATCTTTACGCAAACCACCCGTGGATACAAATAAAAGCCCATGGCACCGCCGTTGGTCTGCCTAGCGATGACGATATGGGCAATTCCGAAGTTGGGCATAATGCCCTGGGCTGCGGCCAAATTTATGCACAAGGGGCAAAGTTGGTTAACGAATCTATCGAAACCGGCCGGATGTTCACCTCCAACACTTGGCGCAATATGATAGAAAATTGCCTTAAAAACAACTCTACGCTGCATTTTATCGGCCTGCTGTCCGACGGCAATGTTCATTCTAATATAGACCATCTTATTGCCATGATAGGACAAGCCAAAACCGAAGGCCTAGCCAAGGTGCGCATTCACGTACTCCTAGACGGTCGTGATGTACCGGCGCAGTCCGCTCATATATATATTGAAAAGCTGGAACAAGCCATGGCAGACCTTAATGACGCTGTTTTTTGCGCCAAAATCGCCAGCGGCGGCGGCCGCCAGATCATCACTATGGATCGTTACGGCGCAAATTGGCCCACTGTAAAAGCCGGGTGGGATACCCATGTCCACGGCGTTGGTCAGCAGTTTGCGGCCGCTATAGATGCCGTAACTGCCGCCCGCGGTACAAAACCCAATATTGTTGATCAAGATCTGCCCGCCTTTGTAATAGCTCAGGATGGCCAACCCGTGGGTAAAATTAAAGACGGTGATAGTGTTGTGCTCTTTAATTTCCGCGGTGATAGGGCCATACAATTGTCTCAGGCTTTTGATTTACCCGACTTTGATAAATTCGACCGCGGCCACGCACCCAAGGTTTTTTACACCGGTATGCTGCAATACGACGGCGACCTGGCCCTGCCAAAAAACTTTTTGGTGTCCCCGCCAAATATCACAAATACCCTAACAGAGCTGCTTGTGGCGGCTAATGTACCCCAATATGCCGTGTCCGAAACGCAAAAATACGGCCATGTCACCTATTTTTGGAATGGCAACAAAACCGAAAAATTCTGTGAAACATTGGAGACTTATCAAGAGATCATCTCGGATGTGGTACCTTTTGAGCAACGTCCCTGGATGAAGGCCGCCGAAACCACCGACCATATCATAGACGCCATAAAGTCTAAAAAATACGGCTTTATCCGGGCTAATTTTCCTAATGGCGACATGGTAGGCCACACCGGCAACTTTGCTGCCGCCGAAATAGCCGTAGCCACCGTGGATTTATGCCTGGGCCGTCTGTTGGCCGCCGCCGAAGAGCATGGCGCCACCTTGATAATCACCGCCGACCACGGTAATGCCGACGAGATGTTCGAAGAAACCAAAGCCGGCCAGTCCCCCAAAACCGCCCACACCCTAAACCCCGTGCCTTTTATTATCTACGATACAGACCAAACCTTCGCCCTAAAAGACGGCGCATACGGCCTGGCTAATGTGGCTGCCACCATAGCCGTGCTATTGGGTGTTACGCCCAATCCTATGTGGGAAAAATCTATGATATAGCGAACCAATCTTTAAAGTGATGTTGTCAAGGGTTTTTCATAAAAAGCTATCAGCACTGCGACTGGCTACTATACGAAAATATAAAAATGAGTTTTTCGAATGGACAAAATGCCTATTGACTATCGAATCCTGTTCGGTGTATAATGGCCTTAGATTCAAAACCGCAAGGAGAACACAGCCATGCAAAATTATCTTATGAACACCACTACCACCACCCAGAGTTAGCATTTGAAGTCAGCCAGCCTGCCGACGACAAGTGTTAGCTCTAACTGTCGTTGGTAGAAGGATAAGTGAAGATATTTTTCACACCTCACCGACGACATATCGGTGAGGTGTTTTTATTTTCTCGAAAGGGGGTGATTGCCCTGAACGCTTACATATGTTCATTTTGTGAAGATGGGCAGATAACCGCCGCTCTCCGTCAACTGTAAACCAACCTGAAATTAAAGGAGAGCATGATTATGCCTAATTTCAAAAACAATTTAATAGAACTGATTGGGAAAGCAGTTTCCGATTTATATTCGGGTGATATGGTTTTCGATAAAATCACAGAGAGTGGATTTTACTGTGATTTTGATATGCCCGATTCGCTTAATCCCGACAAAGCCGCCGCTACCATGGATTGGCTTTCCGACAAAGATATTTCGTGTGCATATGAAATATCCAGCTTTTCGGGAGCTTATCTTGATGGCGATGGAAGCAATAAGATGGTGCAGAGGATTTATGTTTCTGCATTTGAATCAGAAGCTGAACTAAGCGAACACCGCCAAAAGTTAGCCGTAGCCGCAGAGCATGATCATAAAAAGATAGGCTCACAGCTTGCCTTATTTTCTACGTCAGAGGAAATCGGGCAAGGGCTTCCTATGTGGCATCCAAAAGGAGCCACAATCCGCTTTTTGCTTGAGCAATTCAGCCAAGCTGCACATTTGCTGAATGGCTACCAATGGGCGTATACTCCGCATATTGGGCTTTCACAGCTTTGGAAAACATCGGGGCATTTGGATAATTTCAGAGATTCCATGTACAGTCCGTTGGATATTGATGGCGAGGAATATTATCTAAAGCCCATGAATTGTCCATTCCACTTCATTATTTACAACAACGAATCACGCTCTTATCGTGACTTGCCAATGCGTATGGCGGAGTTTGGCACGGTATATAGATATGAGTTGTCGGGTACGCTTAGCGGTTTAACAAGGGTGCGTGGTTTCACACAAGATGACGCCCATATAATCTGTACGCCTGAACAAGTCGAGAGCGAGGTTGCATTTGCGCTTAAATTTTCGCTCTATATCTTGAAAGCGTTTGGATTAACGAGGTTCAAGTCCTATGTTTCTACAAAGCCGAAAGGTAAATCTATCGGCACAGATGAACAATGGGATATGGCAACGGAAGTGCTGAAAAAAGCCGTTGTTGCCGCAGGGCTTGAATATGAGATTGATGATGGAGGCGGTGCGTTTTATGGGCCGAAGATTGACTTGAAGCTATACGACACTCTTGGGCGTGAATGGCAATGTAGTACAATCCAATTTGACTTCAATCTACCCGAACGCTTTAACATGAAGTATGTTGGTAGTGACGGCAAAAAGCATACGCCGCTTGTTGTTCACCGTGCTTTATTCGGCAGTATTGAGCGGTTTTTTGCTCTGCTGATCGAGCATTACAAGGGTGATTTTCCGTTATGGTTTGCACCTGTCCAGTTCGCTATTGTCCCGATTAACCAACAGCATAACGATTATTGCAAAAAGTTGGGAACCGACCTGAAACGCAAGGGTTATCGGGTTAAGGTGGACTATTCAGAAAAGCATATGCGAGAAAAAATCAAAGGTTTTGAATCTGAAAAAGTGCCTTATATGCTTATCGTTGGCAATAAAGATATTGATGCCGGCGGCTTTTCGGTGCGAAGCAGAAAGAGCGGAAATCTTGGATTGATGAATCTTGATGAGCTCATTGAGTGTGTGCATGACGAAATCGAAATGGGTAAACCACAGTACATTATGGAAGAATAACCTTTTATGCCGGTGCAGGGTGGGCTTCGCCCTCGTATGCGATAGGGGGCGTCTGCCTTTCACTAAGCGTGGTGTTTGAACATAGCTTTGATGCCTACGCTGGATCTTATAAAGCCTTTGTAAAAGTGTATGGACACATACCTCCATAGAGTATAACGCAAATCCTCTGAGTGTACCGCAAACATGGCGGTTGCGTATAGTATTAGAGTTACTTATTTAAAGCTCCCTCTACAGCATAATTCTTTAAAAAACAAGTTCTGCGCCGCGTTCGTCCATTTCTATTATAGAGCTAACCCTAAGGGCCAGAAAGCCGTCATAAATCTCTAGCGTGCCGGTTACTTCTACCCAGGTGTTATCCGGGAAGGGCTCGCGGTCACCCATTAAAACTTCCAAACCTATAATTTCGTCTTCGCCGCAACATCCCAATGTATTACGAAACACTATAAAGAAATTTTGGTCATACCAGGGAATGGTCTCAAAAATGCCCTGATACCGCACAGCACGACCAAGATACTGCTGTTGGTTAATCAAAATCTCTATCATTTCGTCCACAAAGGACTCTTCACTGATAACAATGGCATCATCACCCGCGGTGGTGCCATTGTCGTTTGCGCAACCCACCAAAAACAAGGCTGCCAAAATTACAACTAACAAGAGTAAGAATATTTTTTTCATGATAGACCTCCAAAAACTTTATGGCCGGCTGCCCAGGCGTGTTGGTGACAGTTGCTGGTACATTTCGTGCCGACAATTTGGGCCGCAACCGTGGTTATGGTCATGTAGGGTTGTATCCACAAAAAGCATAAGCAATATTCCTAAAAACACGCCTATCGTAGCCAAATATGGCTTTTTTTCGCTGCATTTTCTGCTGGCTGGTATAAGCTCATGCACAGCCACCCACACCATTGCACCACCGGCAAAAGCCATGGCGTATGGCAAAATGGCATCTACGCTGATGGCAAGCATAAAGCCTGCAAAACCCGTCAAAAAGCCGAAGAAACCTGATACTTGGCCCAGCAAAAAGCTTTTAAATTTACCCATGCCTTCTTCCTGAAAAGCCACGGATATTGCCGTGCCTTCGGGCAATTTGTGTAGCCCCACGGCAATGGCAATAGGCATAACGGTCAAAAATCCGGCTGCGCTGTTGCCCACGGCCCCCAGCAATATACCCAGAGCCAGGCCTTCGGGAATGCTATGGACGGAAAGCGCACCAATAAGCATCACACCCTGTTTGTATTTATAACCGCCCTGCCCTGCCCTTTCCCGCCGTGCTTTTACACGATTTATATGCCTGTCCAACAAAAATGCGCCGAAAAACCCCACGGCAAAAGCCCCCGGTACAACGACCCAGGCAGGAATGGCGGCAAATTCTTGCGCCATATGTATGGCAGGGTGGATGAGTTCCACAAAGCTAACCATCAAGATAACCCCGGCGGCAAAACCCAGGACAAGGCATGTCATTAAGCAATTGCCTTTTTTAATAAAAACTACCATGGATGCCCCAAGGGCAGCGGCCAGCCATGTGCCCATGGCCAGCACCATTAAGGCCATTAATATGCTATTCATCTCCAACTTCCTCCAGTTTTTTAAGAGTGTTGGTTACGGTGTCTTTTGATATGGAAAGCATACGGCTTATGGCCCTTGCACCCTTGCCGTTGGCTGTCAAATCCAATATATGGTTTTTAACCCGCGGGTCGCAGGCTTTGTAGGCGTATTCCTGCCTAAAAGTGGTGCGGGAGCAATCGGCGTCATTGCATTTGTAAATTTGCTTACCCTGGCGTTTGCCGAATTTTCTAACCCGGCCGCCGCGGCAAGACGGACATTGCACCGAAGCAGCTTCTGTATTTAACACAGCTGTTTCTGCCGCCGAATTTTCAACTTCCGGGCGGCTTTGGGCCTCGTATACATAGTCCACCCTAAACATAAAAGGAGAGCACGCGTTGTCCCCGCAAAAAAAATGCTTCACTTGTCCTGTGCCGTGTTTTTTAACGTCTTCTCCATGGCAGGACGGACAGCGAAGCTTTATAGTCGCCATAATTTATCACATCCCCGATACTTTTTGTTATATTATACCATAACATCACGGCTTGTGCAAACTTTTTATGACAAAATCGCAAAATTGTCCTAAATTGCTTGTCAGTGCTCTCGAGTCAAAGCAAATAGTCTTGCACAAATCTTTCCAAATGTGGTACAATGTATCCGAACAGGGGTGGATTATGGAGCAAAACAAACAAAAAACCGGCAAATTTACAGCAAAAAAGATTGTTTCCGCAGTGGGGACGTTACTTATGGTGGCTTCCCTGGCTTTTATCGCACAGCGACTTATGGCATCAGAAATGGACTTTGCTCTGCTTGCCTCGCCATGGACTGTAGCAGGGCTTTTAGCCGTGGCCATGATGGAAGGATCCGGCATTTTGGCGGCGGGTGTTAATTTTCGCTCGTTGATACGCAATGTATCCGGTGTGTTGGTGACACCTGCGCTGGCCATGAAGGTATACGCCACATCAAACATATACAAATACATACCCGGCGGCATAATGTATGTGCTGGGACGTAATGTAATTGCGGTAGAAAATAAAAATATAGGCCACGGCAAGGTTGCCATGGCCACGGCCCTGGAAGGCGTGTTTATTGTAGTTGCCGCGATAATCCTTATTATTGTCCTTGCTTTTGATTACGCCATGGCCTATATACAGCATATAGAAATAGCACCACCGATACTTATTGTTCCTATAATACTGCTGGCGCTGGCATTACTGGTTGCATACTTGCTGCGCCGCCGCATTATACCTCATATCAGAAAGCTGGCAATTAACAAGGACGTTTTGCACCCATTAATACTGCTAAAACGCCTTGGTTTTTCCATTATCATATTAATTTTGTTGGGCTGGACATTTTTGGCCACATTGATGATACTTGGCCAATCCGTGACCCCGAGCCTTGCCGCCGCAGTGGTTGGCCTTTATCTTTTGGCCTGGCTGGCAGGCTTTCTCACACCTGGCGCACCCTCAGGCCTGGGCATACGCGAAGCCGTAGCCCTAATGTTTATGGGTAATTTAGTAGATTGCGAGGTAGTGCTGCTGTCGGCTATCGTAACCCACAGGGTGGTACATGCGGTGGGGGATGTTTTTGCATATTGTGTTGCCGGTGTGTATTACAAAATAGACCTCTTGCGAAAATAACTCACACATTTTTTCGCTTAACACTCTTTATCGCCGCGCGAAGTACGCACGGATGTCGCTACAACGCTATTAAGTCTAATGAGTAGGGGCGGCATTCTGCCGCCCAAAATAAATATCCCGGGTCAAGCCCGGGATGATGATTAAATTATTCCTCTGTCTCTACCACCGTAAATATCTCATCCATAACGGTAATTTCTTCGGGGACTTCAAAATCAATTATATAATTCTCTGCGCCTATAACGACAGCCGTTTCTTCTTCAATATCAATAAAAAAGTGAATGCCGTCCACGGTTACATTCATTCCTGTTATTTCATACTTTGGTTCTGCGTCAAGATACGATCCCATAAGCACAAAAACAAGTCCAAAATAGATAAAAAGCCCTGTAATGTCTTTTATAGATGTAATTATGGGGGCGGATCCTGCGGCCTGGTCCATTTTAAGTTTCATAATGGCAAAAGGGGTTACAAACCCAAGGGTAGCCGCCAGGGTCATGGTAGCCGCCAGGGCAAGACCAACCGCCAATGCCAACATGGGAAAGCCTTGCCATATCAGTATTACACCTGCGGCTATTGCGCCAAGAATTATGCCAATGGTAAGACCAACCATCACTTCTTTAAGCAGTGGCTTTAAGAAATTTTTTGTGTTGATATGTCCCAAAACAACACCACGAGCAAACACGGTTGTTGACTGAGAACCCACACTGCCGCCCATATCCAAAATTACCGGAATGAAAAAGGCCACAACAACCACGCTTTCAAGCATTTCCTCAAAGCCTTCAATAATTCCACCGGCCAAAAGACCGCCTGCAAGGGCAATAAGCAAAAACGGCAGACGTACCGCCCATATTTTGGGCAGACTTCCCACGGTCAGTATTTTGCTTCGGTCGTCTTCTTTACCCACCACATCAGCAAAACCCGCCGCATCCAGTATATCTTCGGTGGCTTCTTCTTCTAAAATATCCACAGCGTCGTCTATGGTGACAATACCGACGATACATCCTTCTTTATCAACAACAGGTATGGCCAACAGATCAAGTTCTTTTAAAACACGGGCCACTTCTTCTTGGTCGGTATCTACAGGCACACTTATGGCGTTTTTGGACATTATGTCCCCAACCAGAGTGCTGCCATCTGTTTTACCAATTACCGTGCTGCTTGTTGCCCCTCTGGCAATAAGCAGACCTTTTAGGGTAAGCACGCCTTCAAGTTTTTTAGAGCTATCCGTCACAAACAGCGTATATACAGTCTCTTTGTCTTCTGCTTGGGCACTTACTTTTTCCAATGCCTGCTCCACCGTCATATCTCTGCGCAGCGAGATAAACTCGGTGGTCATTATACGTCCGGCGGTTTCCGGCGCATAACCCATCAGCGCATTGGTCACCTTTCTTTCTTCCGGCGAAAGGGAATTTATCAGCCTTTTTGCCACGCTTGCTGGCATCTCGTCCAGCAGCCTTACTCTGTCGTCCGGGGCCATTTCATTAACAAGTTCTATTGCCCGTTCTTCCGTAAAAGAACGCAACAGGTTTTGTTGTTCATCTGTGTCTAATTCTTCAAAAACCGACAAAGCAACTTCTTTTGCGAGCAGCCTAAACACTATAACCTGCTCTTTTGGCGAAAGATCGTGATATGCGTGCAAAATCTCTAATTCTTCCGCCTGGGCCAGCAAATTTTTCAGACTTTCCATGTCTTTGGTTTCGATATATTCCAGTACATTTTCTTTTATCATGTTTACACCTCCGTTTTTTATATGTTGCGGGCCGGTTTATACCAATTCCCACCCGGCTTTGGTTACGCCTTTTTCCAAGGCAACTTGTGATATAATCTTTTCGATATGCTGGTCTCTGCGTCTGCCATTGATAATTACAGTAGCCTCAATTTCGACTTTATTGCCAATTTCGTCCGCGCTTTCCAGGTTGGTTAATTGCAAACGCGCCTTGCTCAGGCTGTCTATAATGGCTGAACGTATATTAAACTCATCATCTTCGCGGCATGTTACAGACAGCATGTATGTGTTTTCTTCGTCCCCAAAATTTGCCAGGGGCTGAATTTTGCCGGCCAAAAAGCGAAAGGCCAGGTTGCTACCTATTAAAATAGCAACGGCGGTTGTTGCGAAAAAAATCATCCCACTGCTGGTTATCACACCTATTGCGGCGGTACACCACATGGTGGCGGCTGTGTTTAGGCCTTTAACATTGAGCCCTTCTTTAAATATAATGCCGCTGCACAAAAACCCTATGCCCGTAACCACCTGCGCCGCAATGCGGGTGGTGTCGTATACCCCCATTAACTGCGAAAACAAAGTAAACAGGCAGGCACCCATGCATATAAGAACATTTATGCGTATGCCGGACGCATGGCCGGTTAACTGGCGTTCCAGTCCAATTAAAAATCCAAACGCAACCGCGCAGCCAACACGTATTGTAAAATCAAGCAATTCCATTACTCTCGCTCCCTTCTCCTCTAGGGGCCTGTCAAAATCTAATATGAGCCAATTTTCGTCACGCAATATGCGAAGCAGATTTTAGGCAGGCTCTAAATTTTCGCAAGTAAGGCAGCAGTTTGTGAACAGATCTTTTATTATTAAGTTTGTCCGAAAGGGATAAATCTACCCGCACAATTGCGGATTATGGCTTTCGACAGCCTTAATAATTTTTCCGATTCAGTATTGCTGCGGCTACTACTACTGTCCGAATCCATAATATCACCATCCCCATAGCAATCTTCTTTTTCGTAGACCATTTTTGAAGGAAGCTATTGGCCCGCTTTTTTCCGACAGCGCAGCGCTATTTGCTACGCAATAGGAAAAATCGAAAATGGTCTGCCGAAGCAAAATTGCGTTAATTGTGTGTGGCTGCCCATAAAATCAACAAAAAACGACCACAAAGGGTCGCAACAAAAATGCACAGCCGCACGAAAGCAAAACACACCTACGCACAGACATAGCAAAAACAACCCCTCGTATGAGCTTTAGCACTAAAAGACGTAGAATGGGAAAAACCCAATCAGCTACATTAAGCAAGCCTTAATCCGACTATGCCTGTTATACCCTGTGGCGTCTCTCGACATTTGAGGGCAGCAGCCTGTGTTCTTTTAGGAGCCTCACCTAACAAGTTTTATTTTATATATCACATTGATTATATACACTGTTTTATAGCTGTGTCAAGGGGTTTTTCAAAATTTTTTCGACAACAAGGGAAAACGGCGGAAGTAACATGGAAAAGCCCCGTGCATACGATAAAGCGAAGAACAACACACGCCTGGAGTGATTTTATATGATATCGCTGGAAGCTCTACTGCTTGCAGTCGTTTTGTCCATAGATGTGTTTGCCGTTAGCTTTGCATATGGTAGCAGCAAAATAAAAATACCATTTAAATCCATCATGATAATTACTGTTATAGGCAGCGTTATACTTGGGTTGTCCATTTATTTGGGTGCGCTTTTATTGCCCTTCTTTCCCGTGGGCGTAGCTGATGCTCTTTCGTTTATAATTCTGTTTACCCTTGGACTTATCAAGATTTTTGATAGTATCATAAAAAAACTTATACGTAAATACAGCGATGCATCAAAAAAAGTAGAATTTTCTGTCTTTAACCTAAAATTCATACTAAATGTTTATGCCAGCCCCGAAAAGGCGGATTTAGACAATTCCAGAATAATATCGCCAAAAGAGTCTGTCATTGTTGCCATAGCTGTGGCAATGGACGCTTTTGCCCTTGGCTTTGGCGCTGGCCTTGCCGATGTAAACCATTTGCAAATAATAGCTTTTTCTTTGATAATAGACGTAGCCGCAGTGCTTTTGGGCTGCTTCATAGGCGGCAAAATTGCGCAAAAATCCCCAATCAACCTATCATGGCTTGGGGGTGTAATATTAATTTTGCTGGCTGTTTTTTGATGCACAAGCATATTTGGCAATGCCAAGCACAAATAAAAACATCCGGGACTAAAGCTTGCACTTAGCCCCGGATGTTTGTTGTTTAATTTTGCCAGTTATTACGGACGGCACCAAGGGCCGCAAGAGCCGCAGCCTGGGAATGGATTACCACATGCTGCTCCCCAAGGCCAAAGCATAGCATTTTGCTTTTCTTCTGCTTCGTGTACCTGGTCATTAATTGGCTTTGTTTCCATGTTCTCTCCTCCTTTCCTCTTTCGTTATATTTTTATGTAGCAACTTGATCTTCTGCGCGCCGAACATCAAGTTGGCATATGTTCTGTGAGTTATTAAGCGTATTATACCATACGTTATCATCAATTGTCAAATAAAATTTGCTACTTAAAAAATATCGCAATTATTTAAACCCCAAATTCCACAAAGAGTGCCATCAGTCCGTATATAGCGAGGGCAAGCCCAGAAATTGCATAGCTCAAAATAGCAGGAATACGCTTTACATATTTGGTTCTGGCCAAAAAGAACGATAATGCGGAATAACCAAAATGAGCAAGGGCGACAGTGACAGGTATGATGAAAGTAGAGTCTGGTAGGAAAATAAATGTAATACCCATGGTTATCAGCATTGCTTCTATGCTCATCACCAAGCCTATAAGTATAATTGTTTTAAGGAAATTGCCCTCGTTGCCCGTACTTCCTTTGCGGCGTTTTATGTGCTCATATATCAAATATTGCAAGATAGTCCAAAGACCGAGGGCGATAAAGGAAAAGCCCACGATATAGTCGGGCTCAAAGGGTATTAATTCATAAATTTGCCCAGCGAGCAAAAAGCCAAGAATGCAAAGCCCAAAAAGAAATGTGTTGATTATAACCAGATACGAAAACCTGCACCTTTTTTGCAGACCCAAAGAAAGGCCGATGAAAAAAGCATCCACCGACACGATGAGCCCGGATAAAACCGACATAAACATAACTGAAGCCTCCCGAAAATATATTTACTAACGCCAATATATGCCGGTTTTTATTGGGGTGTTACGTTATTGGGGCCAGGGGCTCTAATGTTATATTAGTTCAACAAATTCGGCTTCGGTGATTATAGCAACGCCTAATTCTTGAGCTTTTTTGTTTTTGGCGGATGGGCTGGCGGCGTCATTGTTTATGAGGTAATCCGTCTTTTTGCTTACGCTTCCTGCTACCTTGCCACCTAGGCTTTCGATATGTTCTTGCAGTTCTTTACGGTTGGTATAATGGGCCACATCGCCGGTAATTACGAAAGTTTTGCCGAAAATCGAGGAATTCTCCGGGGTTTCCGGGGTGTTTTCCTTATGGAATGTTAAGTATGTCAATGTCGCGTCTATAATACGTCTGTTTTCGGCATTACGGAAGTAATCGCAAAGACTGTGGGCAATAATTTCTCCAAAGCCCTCAATGCCCACAATTTCTTCGGTATCCGCCCCTCGTATTTTTTCAAAATCATAGCCAAAATGGCGGCACAGAGCCTTTGCCCCCGCCAACCCCACATTGTCAATGCCCAGGGCATATATAAAATTAGCCAACCCAGCGGTTTTTGACTTTTCTATGGCCTCCATCATCTTGGCAAAGGATTTCTCCCCAAAGCCCCGCATGGCCTTAATTTCCTGCTCGCGCTCGGTTAGCTGATATATATCGCCAAAATTCGACAGCCAACCTATCTCGCAAAATTTCTCCACAGTTTGCAAAGAAAACCCCTCAATGTTCATTGCGCTTCGGCTGGCGTAGTGAGTTATGGTACGCACCACCCGGGCACGGCAATTGGGATTGGTGCAATGCAGGGTTTTTGTATCATTTTCCTCTTTTACAGTCGTATGGCTTTGGCACACAGGGCAGTTTTTCGGCGGCGGCACGGCACCGCTTTTAGTGAAATTCTCTGCAATTTGCGGAATAATCATATTGGCTTTGTATACGGAAATTTCATCGCCAACACCCAGGGCCAGGCCTTCCAAAATACTAATATTGTGCAGGCTGGCGCGTTCCACCGTGGTGCCTTCAATGTCCACGGAACTAAAGATAGCGATGGGGTTGATAAGCCCTGTGCGGGAGGTGTTCCACAATATATCCAACAGACGGGTGGTTTTCAATTCGTCGGCCCATTTAAAAGCCAGGCTATCTCGTGGAAACTTAGACGTGGCACCAAGTTCGCGGCTAAAATCAATGTCGTCATATGTTAACACCAAGCCATCCGTGGCAAAATCTTGTGCCGCTACGGCATTTTTAAAATATTCCACTTCTTCGGCCACATTGGCTTCATTTACCAGCCGATATTCTGCCACATCAAAGCCCAGTTCTTTCAAAAAAACCAACCCCTGGCTTTTTTTTGCAAAATCCGGTCCGTCCATTATTGCAAAGGGGTAAAATTCTACCTTACGGCTGGCAGCAATGCGGGTGTTAAGCTGGCGAATGGTGCCACTGCACAGGTTACGGGGGTTTTTGTATCGTTCGCCTTCGTCCAGCTCTTCATTTATCCGCTCAAATTCTGTAAAGGTGATGATGGCTTCGCCCCGCACTGACAAATTGCCGATAAAATCAATCGCGCTGGGGATATTGCGAAAAAATCTGGCATTGTGGGTAACATCTTCGCCAATTTCCCCATTGCCGCGGGTTAGGGCCTGCACCAATCGCCCACCGGCATATTTCAACACAATACTAAGCCCGTCCAATTTCCATGACAGTACACCAATACGTGGGTCGTCATCGCTGTTTAAGAACGTCGCCAGCTTCCCTACATCCTTGGTTTTGTCCAAAGACAGCATAACCCCGTCGTGACGCACCTTTGCCAGGGATGATACCACTTCATGCCCCACACGACTGGTGGGGGAATTTTCCAACACAATACCCGTGCGGGCCTCTAATGCCAGCAGCTCGTCATAAAGTTTATCATATTCAAAATCTGACATAATCGGTTGGTTTTCCTGTTCATATGCCCTGTCGGCTCGAGTTAAAATCTCTATTAGTTCAGCCATTCTTGCGTTTTCCACTATGCTCACCTCTGGCTATATTATACCATATCACTCCGGCCCTGCATACATATTTTCAGTTTGGGCCACAATAAACAAAGGAGGTGCCGCGTATGGAGAAAAACCATCCCGATGAAGAACAACAAGCCCAACTGGATGCCCATTTAAATCAGCGCATGAAAAAAGAAAAGAAAAGTGACCAATTGTAAATAACCTAAATAGGAGGTGTTATATATGGTAAACCAAAACATAAAATGCGGCGTTGTAAGCTGCAAATTTAATGAAAATACCCAACATTGCTGCACACTGGACCAAATTACCGTGGGCTGTGACACAACAGCAAACCAGCCCCATACCAAGCAAGAAACTAACTGCGCCAGTTTTTCTTGCAGATAAATATGCAGGCAAGCAGGCAAACAAGAGCGATAGGCAGGGTAAATTTGCCCTGCCTATTTACATGTCTGCGGTTTTGAGTTATAATTATCTTGGTAAAAATTACATAACCGAAAGGCGGAAAAAAATTGGAATTTTCGGACAAGATATTGCGCAATGTTTTTAGGGTGTTGGCACTGCTTTTGGCTGGGGCGTTTTTTGTACCCTGGGTTAACATCACATACGATTACGCACCAACCACCGCTTTTTCTCCTTGGTGTCTTGCCATAGATGCAGGCTTTCCTTATTACAATTCGCACCCCGTGGTTTTTATATTGCTGGCCATACCTTTGGCCCTTCTGGTCCTTAGTTTTACCAAGCTATCCTACAAAAAAATGCTGACTTTGGCCGCGGCCGGTGTTTTGGTTGTAACTATCTTCAATATCTATTTTGCCCACGGGCTAGATTATAGACAATATGTCGCACCTGCGGGGTTTTTTTGGCTCATGTTAGTGGTTTATGGAGCTTTGATGGTGGCATTGTTATACGGAATGATTTATAATAAGGAGATGACTGTTCCTGAAAACGTCCTGCCGTCATATAGCCGCCACCAAAAAATGGCAACGGCGGCCATAATGCTGTCTTTGGCCATAATAATACATCTGTACGCATCATATACCTTTTATCTTGGCGGTGCGCCCATGTTGCGCATTAGCTTTGCCGGTATTTTTAACAATACCACTGCCATACTTTTCGGCCCATTTTTTGGCGGTGTCCAGCGGCTTTTGCATGATATGGCAGGCCACTTTTTGCGTCCCCAAGGCGCATTTTTATGGCCTATCACTCTTGTGGCCTTTATGCGCGGCGCGGCTACAGGCTGGATGTGGTTAAGGGTGCGCAATGTGCGGCCCGGGGTTTATTCGCGGGCATATACGGCGGTTTTTGCCGCGCTTTTGGTTTTTGGCATTGTTAATCTATTTGTTCAGCTGTTGTGGCCCGAATCCGCTTATGTTGTAGCCATGACCCCACGTGAAAATAATATCATCGTGCACTTTATAGCCTCCTGGGGCCTTATAATCACTGGCATCGTCGGTCTTGTGCCACAATTTGTTGTGTACAAGCTTACCCGCAAAAATAATGATAATTTCTTTTACGGCCGCTTCATTAAGTTTTTTGCAGCCGTTATGATACCGGGCTTGCTTTTTAATTCCCTCAACACAGTGGTGTTGTTTTTCACCGTTGTAGGTCCGGTTACAATAGGCCGCGGCTTTCTGTATTTTTGGGTGCCGCGCTTCTTTGAGGAGCTGCTTACGGGCACAGTTATTGTATATGTGATGGTGATATTGCTAACTGCCTATGAAAAAGCCCTAGGGCGTAAAATCGTGCAAAAGACCTAGTTAGCAAGCCTTGCTTAACCAATTTTCCCAAACACAATTTATGCGTCGCACCCACAGGGTGCAAAATACAAAGCAAATTTTTGCTGGCAGGTCTAAAGTTCGGAGTGATGTTATGAACAAAACCCTCAAACTTATATACAATCCCTATTCCGGCGATCGCTCCTTTGCCGCCGGGCTGGATGGTTATATCGCCGCCTTTCAACAGGCGGGTTTTGGCGTGCATCCCTTTCGCAGTGCCGCACCCGGCGATATTTACGACCACATAGGCCATATGCCCCACGGTCATTATGACGCCATTGCGGTGGCCGGCGGCGATGGCACACTTAATTTGGCTATTAATGCCCTAATAGATCATGGTCACGACATACCCCTGGCGGTTATTCCCGCCGGCACAGCCAATGATTTTGCCGGTTTTGTAAAAATGCCCAGAGATGCCGACGGGGTCGCCGCCGCCTTGGCTCGCGGTGATATTTTGTGGACGGATGTGGGCAGGGCCAATGACAAATATTTCATAAATGTGTGCGGGGCGGGGCTTTTTACCCAGGTTTCTCATCATATAGACCCTGGGCTAAAAACTACCTTGGGCAAGCTGGCGTATTACCTTAAAAGTCTTGAAGAAATACCTAATTTTGAGCCTATGTCAGTGCGTATTACGAATTCTGACAGCGTCATCCACGAAGATATCTTTTTGTTTTTAAGTCTTAACAGCGCGGGTACCGGCGGTTTTGAAAAATTGGTACCCAATGCGTCTATATCCGACGGTCTTTTTGATTTTGTGGCCTTTAAGGCCTGCCCTATTTTGGAATTAGGCCGGCTTTTCATCAAAGTGTTAAAGCAGGGCTATTTATCCGACCCTAACGTCCTTTATTTTCGGGATAGTTACGTGAAGGTGGAGCTTGTCAGTAAAAACGACAAGTACGACACGTGCGACATAGATGGGGAACAAGGCCCAAAATTGCCCATAACCATTCGTAATATACACAAACGTTTACCTATTATTTTGCCGTAAATACTTGTACTGTTCGGATTAAAGTAGTATAATGTAACTCTATAAAATGTTAAAAAATTATCAAAAATAGACCTGCTCCGAAACTGTTTCACACAATACGATTGCGTGAAACGCAATCAGTCTGTCGCTTTTGCTTTTCGCCAGCATTTTTAGAAAACCAATCAAAATGCGGCTGTCAGCAAAAATCTGCTTTGCAGATTATGTTCGGTTCAACAGGGTTTCGGAACAGGTCTAATAGGATGGAGGGCCGCCATGGATTTTAGTTTGTCAAAAAAACATATTTTATTGCAAGAGCTGTTTAGAAAATTCGCCGTAAACGAGGTTAAACCCATTGCCGCTGAGGTAGACGAAAAAGAGGAATTTCCGTATGCCACCGCAGAAAAATTGGCAAAATATGGCTTTTTGGGCATCCCCTACCCTCACGAATTTGGCGGTGGGGCTGCTGATAATTTGGCATATGCCATGTGTGTGGAAGAAATATCCAAGGTATGCGGTGCCACAGGGGTTATTGTGTCCGCCCATACAAGTTTGTGTGCCGAGCCTATTTACGAAAACGGCACATCATACCAAAAAGAAAAATACCTCACAAAACTGGCATCCGGCCAGTGGATAGGTGCTTTTGCTCTTACGGAAGCAGGTGCCGGCACCGATGCAGCCATGCAGCAGACCACCGCTGTGGCCGATGGGGATAATTATATACTTAATGGCACAAAAATCTTCATCACCAATGCCGAAGCCGCCCATGTGTATATCATCATAGCCATGACGGACAAATCCAAAGGTACACGGGGCTGCTCCGCCTTTATTGTAGAAAAAGACATGCCCGGTTTTTCTGTGGGTAAACAAGAAAAAAAGATGGGCATACGGGGTTCGGCCACTTGCGAGCTTATTATGGAAGACTGCATCGTGCCCAAAGCTAATCTTTTGGGCAAAGAGGGCCAGGGCTTTAAAATAGCCATGAAAACCCTGGACGGCGGGCGCATAGGTATTGCATCCCAGGCGCTTGGTATAGCCCAGGGGGCTATTGACATTACTGTGGATTATGTAAAAGAGCGCAAGCAGTTTGGCCGGCGCATCTCGCAATTTCAAAACACGCAGTTTCAGCTGGCGGATATGCAAACCACTGTGGACGCGGCCCGACTGCTTACTTATCGTGCGGCTTTTCTTAAAGACCGGGGCGAAAATTACTCCAAACACGCCGCCATGGCTAAGTTATTTGCCTCCGAAGCCGCTTCCGACATCACTCGACGATGTTTGCAGCTCCACGGCGGTTATGGTTATATCAGAGAATACGCCATAGAGCGCATGATGCGGGACGCGAAAATTACGGAGATATATGAAGGCACCAGCGAGGTGCAAAAGATGGTTATTGCGGCGTCCATGGGCGTTAATTAACGTAGGGGCGGCCTGTGGTCGCCTACAAACGAGGTGACATAAATGAAAATTTTTGTTTGCATAAAACAGGTACCCGACACCAACGAGGTTAAACTTAACCCCGAGACAGGCACGCTTATACGTGACGGCGTGCCGTCTATTATAAATCCCGACGACCTTTGCGGTATAGAAGCCGCTTTGTCCATCAAAGACCAATGCGGCGCCCATGTGTCCGTAATAACCATGGGGCCACCGCAAGCTGACGTGGCCCTGCGCGAAGCCCTGGCAATGGGCTGTGACGAGGCATTTTTGGTGTCCGACAGGGTTTTTGGCGGTGCGGATACTTGGGCCACATCCAAGACCCTTGCAGGTGCCTTGCAAATGCTGGGTTACGACCTTATCATAACCGGCCGCCAGGCCATAGACGGCGACACAGCCCAGGTAGGCCCGCAAATCGCCGAACATCTGGGCATACCACAGGTGACCTATGCCGAGGAAATAACCATGGAACCAGGGCAGGACGCAATGGTGGTCAAGCGGCAATACGAAGACAGATACCAGATGATAAAAATAAAACTGCCGGCATTGGTAACTGTCTTGTCCAGCCTTAATACGCCCAGATATATGAGTGTCGGTGGAGTTGTGGGCGCATATGATGATAAAGCAGTACGGGTACTGACATACGAGGACATACAAGATTTTGTGGCCCAAAAGGACATCGGCCTTAAAGGTTCGCCCACGCGGGTTAAAAAATCCTTCACCAAGACAGCAAAAGCCAAAGGGACACTGCATGAAGTGCCTGACGATGATGCTGTGAGGATAATAATTGACAAACTAAAAGAAAAATACGTGTTATAGGGGGTGCGATATGGGAAAAGATATTTTGGTATTTTGTGAACAACGTGACGGTGTGCTGCAAAAAGTATCACTGGAGTTAATCGGCAAAGGTAGAGAGCTGGCCGATAACCAGGGTGGCGGGCTTGTTGCACTTCTTCTCGGCAGCGGCATTGCCGGTCTGGCCCAAACACTAATAAACCACGGCGCGGACCATGTGATATATGTAGATGACGCTATTTTAGCAGACTATATGACGGAACCCTATACCAAAGCCGCCGCCGCGGTAATAAAAGACACAAACCCGGATATTGTGCTTATTGGTGCAACATCCATCGGCCGCGACCTTGCGCCGCGCATAGCCGCCCGCATAGAAACCGGCCTTACGGCGGACTGCACTTCCCTGGTGATAGACGAAGAAACCGGGGAGTTTTGGATGACGCGCCCGGCCTTTGGCGGCAATATTATGGCTACAATTATTTGCCCGGAACATAGGCCCCAAATGGCCACGGTGCGCCCTGGCGTGATGGTGGCTTTGGACGAGAAACCCCGCACAGGAGAGATAAACAAATTCCACGTAAAATTTGATGTTGCCGATGCTAATGTAGAGATTTTGCAAACCGTAATGGCCACGAAAAAAACCAAAGACATAACCGAGGCCAAAGTGCTGGTATCAGGCGGCCGCGGCGTGGGCAAATCGGAGAATTTCGCCCCATTAAAAGAATTGGCGGATCTACTGGGCGGCCAAATATCCGCTTCCAGGGCCTCTGTGGACGCGGGTTATGCCGAAAAAGACCGCCAAGTTGGCCAAACAGGCAAAACCGTCCGCCCCGATGTTTACTTCGCCTGCGGCATTTCTGGTGCCATCCAGCACGTAGCCGGCATGGAGGAATCCGAGCTAATTATAGCCATCAACAAAAACCCTGAAGCTCCTATCTTTGAGGTAGCCGATGTGGGCATTGTAGGCGACATGCACAAAATTTTGCCCAAACTTGTTGCACAACTGCGTAGGGGCGGCTTGTAGCCGCCTACTTGAAAAGGAGGCACGATGATGAAACCTTTTGAAAACCTGGGTGCGATGATGGAACATTTCGCCCGTCACGGCGGCTTTTTGACAGCAAAAGACGCCCAAGGCCGCACCAACACCATGACCATCAGCTGGGGTTTTGTGGGCAATATGTGGAACAAACCCCACTTTATCACCGTGGTGCGCCCCCAGCGTTTCACCTACGATTTACTGGCAACTGCCGACAACTTCACCATCAGCGTGCCTTTTGGCACCATGTCAGAGGAGCTTAAAATCTGCGGCACACAATCCGGCCGGGATATTGACAAATCCACCATTGTCACCTTTGCGCCCGCAAAAACCGTGACCAGCCCCATCGTAGCTGGATGCGATTTTTACTACGAATGCCGCATAAATTACGTTGACAGCCTACACGGCAATAAAATACCCAAAGATGTTGACGAAAAGTTCTACAACCAAGACTGGCACGACTTTTTCATCGGAGAAATTGTTGAAAGCTACGCAAGAGGCATATAATATATAAAAACCCCCGCGGAGGTACCTTATGCACTACAAATTTACCCTGCAACCCCTACCCTATGCCCCCGATGCCCTGGAGCCCTTTATCGACACCAAAACCGTGGAAATTCACCACGGCAAACATCTGCAAACCTATGTCGACAACCTAAACAAAGCCCTGGAAGGCCACCCCGACTACCACAACTGGCCCCTGGAAAAACTGCTATACAGCCTGGATCAGCTACCCCAAGAGCTGCAAATACCCGTGCGCAACAACGGCGGCGGCGTATACAACCACAACCTATACTTTAGCACCATGGCCCCCGGTGGCCGCCCCTTGCCCAATGGCCCCCTAAAAGACGCCATAAACAGCACGTGGGGCAGCCTGGACAACCTAAAAGCCCAACTAAAGGCCGCGGGCCTGTCCGTCTTCGGCTCCGGCTGGGCGTGGATTGTGGCCGACAGCCTGGGCCAGCTTTCCATCTTCAAAACCGCCAACCAGGACACCCAAATACCCGCCAACCTCACCGCCGTCCTCATCATGGACGTGTGGGAGCACGCCTACTACCTAAAGGTGCAAAACCGTCGCGCCGATTATATTGACAACTGGTTTAATGTGGTGAATTGGGAGCAGGCGGCGGCTAATTATGATAAGTATGGCGTTACGGATTATTCCAAAGTCTAGCTCTTATAACCGTAAACTGATGAGACAAAACCCCGCTACAGCAACTGAAATAGCGGGGTTTTGTGTGTTATCTAAAACCAACACCAGCTTGCGTTGTTGATGTCATATTTATAGCGTAGCTATAGATAAGAAAGAGTTATCTAAAATGGCAAGTCGTCATCTTCAATTCCAGCTATACCTAGAATGGTGGACACATCTTCAGTGTAGATAAATTTCTTTTTATTTTTTTCCTCATACTCCTTAACTTCTTTCGTGGTTCTATGGATGTGTTTTTTATTTTCATCAAAAATGAAACCAAAATCGACATGTAGCACCAAATCGCCCTTATGATATTGCTGCTCGGTTGAATTATGATCCCTAAAATATGAATCTTTGAAGCCCAATATGTCTTTTAAAAAGGAATCCATCTCAATTCTGTTCCTAAGCAAAATTAACCCGTTTTTATCACCGATTAGTTCCCGAGATATCTCTGCGAGCAATGGACTTATCGTTTGTCTGGTTACTTCTGTTGATGAAAAAAATGAATTACTATTCAGGATTATTTCATCTACACCCTCACTCAGTTTATCTGATGCTTGAAGTAAGCCCTCAATTACTGTTTTTATAGTTAGTAGCCCTTCACTTTGACGCTGTTGTTCTTTGTTGTACAAAAATGTTTGGAAAAGTCCAGCCCATTGAGCCCGTAGACAATCAGTTATGTCATTCGCAGTGGAGAAATCGTTAATTACGACGATGTTTGCTTTACCCCTCAATTTTTCGATAAATTCAAAAATCCTAACATCGTCAACAAAGGCGTACTCCATCTCTTTACCGATATTTCGGCTATATGTATGAAATTCAGTGTTGACATTCTTGTCTATGAAGATATAAGATTGCTTATTTAGCTCAATCGCCTTTAGCATTTCGTTCATAGATATGGAATTGCCAGAATTATCACTAGATTCCGAACCGTATCTACCACCAACTATGCCTATCAGCATTTCGCATGAAGATAATTCATTATAGCAATCAGCTTCTAGGCTTTCTTTCACATTATAAGTTACGCTATGCTTTTCACTCAAAATTGCCAGATATCCGAACGACTTGATGAATCCCTCTATATCTTGCCTAATTTGTCGCAAGTCATAACAAGTAGAACTAACAAAGATTTTTGGTGCAGGCATATTGTCCCTCCGCTGTACAATTCATAATCGTTTATATTTTACAATAATTTTGTAAAAAAATCAAGTTTTTTATCAATTTATACATATCTAATCATGCACTTATATCATTGTTAGTTGCAAGTATAATTGTCATGGCGAATGGCTTCCCACTTTCCTCTTGCCCCGGCGCAAAAAATCTGTTATAATGCTTGCTGGTGATTATATTGTCTAAGACGAGAGATTTAGTATTGACGGCGTTGTTGGTGGCTGTTGTGTTTGTGGCCACCTATTTTAGGGTGCCCACGGGGCCTACGGGGGGCCTGGTGCATTTGGGCACCGTGGCGTTGTTTGTTATTTGTGTGGTTTTTGGCCCAAAAAAAGGGGCCATTGCGGGTGCATTTGGCATGGCCCTGTTTAATTTGACGACGGAATGGGCCGTGTGGGCGCCATATACCTTTGTGATACGTATTGTTATGGGATATATTATGGGCAGCGTGGCCCATTTTGGCGGCGCGGGCGGTAAAAAGCCGGTGCGCAATGTGCTGGCGTTGGTGGCCGGGGGAGCGTGGTTTATCCCGGCGGCGTATGCGGCGGAGCTGATGATTTTTAGGGTGCAATGGCAGGTGCCTGTGGCGTCTATACCCGGCAATGTGATGCAGCTTGTGCTGGCGTTGGTGGCAGGGTTGCCGCTGGCTACGCTGATAAGCCGACACAGGCCGCGGTAGGATTATTTTTGACCTAGGGTCAGGTTTTTGTTGCAGAGATTTTTAAGCACATTGTCGCTGTGGGTGACTATGATAAGGATCGCGCCGGTTTTAGCTTGTAGGGCTTTTAGGTTTTGGATTATCACGGTTTCGGTGGCGGCGTCAAGGTCGCTGGTGGGTTCGTCCAATATAAGTATGTCATATTCGCAGGCCAAAGCCCGTGCCAGGCCCATGCGTTGGCGTTCGCCGCCGGAGAGGTTTTTTGCGCTTTCGTTGAGGTTGTAGCCACTTAGGGCGCATAGGGTCATAAGTTCGGCGATTTTTTCATCCGGAATGTCTTTGCCAAAGCGAACATTGTCCCCAATGGTGCCGTCAAATACAAAGACTTCTTGGGTGAGAACGGCTATGCGGTCAATGTAACTATGTGTGTTGATGGCGTGGTGGCTTTTGCCGTTTATGAGGATTTCGCCCGTTGTGGGCGACACTTGACGCTTTAACATACGTAAAAAGGTGGTTTTGCCGGTGCCGGATGGGCCGACGATGGCTAAAGCGTCGCCGGGGGCTAGTTTGAAACTTATGTCGTGCAACACTTCTTCGTTACTGTCTTCGTAGCCGTAGCTTATGTTGCTAAATTCCAGGCTACGTATCTTGTCGATTTTCTCCAGGTTTGCATCGTTGCTGCCGGTTGTATCCAAAAGATCTGTTAGGCGGCTTTCTACGGCGCGGGCGTGCTGTAACCCCATGTTAAAGTCTGTCAGGTTTTTAATGGGCTCGCTTAGACGTGGCAAAAGCAGATAAAATGCCACGATGCCGCCGATAGAGATGTAGCCGCCCGCGGCAAAGAAAATACCCAGCCCCACGGCGGCAACAGGCATCAGCACCATTATGTTATTTGCGACAGACTGGGCCAGAGCCTGCCATTTGCGCAGACGGATGAGAAAATCCTCGTATTTGTCCACAGAATGTTCAAAGCGATTGGCAAAATATTCCTCTTGAGTATACAGTTGTATTGTGTTTATGCCCATCAGGGTTTCGTTGGCGGTGTTAAGCAGTTCCGAAAAACCCTCCCGCTCTGCAACGGCGTTTTTGCGTAGATGCTTGTTTATATGGCGGTACAGCAGGTAAAAAGCAGCGGAAAAAGCCACGGTTGCCAGGGTTTTTGGCACATTTATGGCAAACAAAAAGGCTAAAATAACCCCTATGTGCAAAATGCTTAAAAGCAGCATAGGAATCATCACCAAACGGTTTTTTGCATAGTAGGCGGCGTCGTGTATGACTTTGTTTTCGATGTCGCCAATGGTATGGTCAATACCCTTATCGGCAAAAAACCGATACTCTTTATACAAAACATTATGAAACAAATAGCTGCGCACCATTCCAGTGCCTTTATATATCATTTTGTTCCACAAATAATCCTGCATCCAGTCCAGCACAAAATATGCCGCCAAAATGCCCAGAATTGCGGCAATAAGCATCGGGGCACTGCTGCCGCCGGTTTGGTTAAGGTCATCAATCAATATGCCCATAAGGTAAGGCGGCAAAAGCGAAGCCAGGATGTCCAGCCCCTTTAGTGATGCGGCAAAATACCGTGCCTTGTTGAGCGGGCGCAGCACCCGGCGAATTTTTTTGGATAGCATAAC
The DNA here is from genome assembly GCA_009785595.1 of Defluviitaleaceae bacterium. Classification (GTDB taxonomy): domain Bacteria; phylum Bacillota; class Clostridia; order Lachnospirales; family WRAX01; genus WQVZ01. Next base: position 25,642 of record WQVZ01000020.1, read on the forward strand.
AGCACCTCGGTCTTGAGAAAATACGACATTGTAGCACAAATGCAGCAATTTGTCAAGGAGTGATTGATTTTGGGCTCTATCTTCGGCACAATATTTAGAGTAACCACCTTTGGCGAAAGCCACGGCCCGGCTTTGGGTTGCGTTATTGACGGTTGCCCGGCAGGGCTTGTTCTTTCGCCCGGTGATATTACAGCGGATATGCAACGACGCAGACCAGGGTATTCGCCCCATGCCTCCAAGCGGCGTGAGGCTGATGAAGTGGAGATACTTTCCGGGGTTTTGGACGGCATAACCACCGGAGCACCCATCGCCATGATGGTTCGTAACCAAGACCATAATCCGGCGGAATATACAGAGATAGCCCGGACGTTTAGGCCGGGCCACGCAGATTACAGCTATTTTGCCAAATATGGCCTGCTGGACACCGGTGGCGGCCGTGCATCCGGCAGGGAAACAGCGGCCAGGGTGGCAGCCGGGGCTGTGGCCAAGAAGATTTTAAGAGAATTCGGCATCACAGTTGCCGCACATGTGTCCTCTATTGGTCGCAGGGCGGAGGATTTGGAAGACTGCATAGCCTGTGGTGATTCCATCGGCAGCGAGGTTATGTGCAAAATAAACGGCCTTAAAGCCGGTGTGGGCGCACCTGTATTTGATAAGCTTTCGGCAGATTTGGCTAAGGCCGTACATAGCATCGGCGGCGTAAAGGGTGTGGAATTTGGCACAGGTTTTGCCGCCGCCACTATGCGAGCCAGCAAAAATAACGATGCTTTTGTGGCAGATGGCGGTGGCAAAATCAGCAAAACCACCAACAACGCCGGTGGAATATTGGGCGGCATCAGCGACGGAGATGAGATTTATTTTAGGGTGGCCTTTAAGCCACCGCCTTCCATTGCCATGGCACAGCAGACGGTGAATGCAGACGGCAAGAACACGCAAATCGCTATAAAAGGCCGCCACGACCCCGTGCTTGCCCCAAGGGCTTGTGTGGTGGTGGAGGCCATGGCGGCATGTGTGGTGGTGGACCATATCTTTCGCAGTCTGTCTGACAGGATGGAGAGTGTAAAGCTGGCGTATTCCCTATACTCGCAATAAAAAATCCACAAAAACATGGAGAGCATCAAGATGCGGCCTATCAAAATATCGGTTACTAAAATCGTAGATATGATATTGCGTTGCGGCGACATAGACAACCGCTTTAACGATTCTTCCGCAATGCATAAGGGGGCTATTGCGCATCGCTATATACAAAAAAGACAAAAGGAGTCCGGCGAAAATTATAATCATGAGGTTTCGTTAAAGCATGAAATAGAGATTGATGGTATACCTGTAATATTGCAGGGCCGGGCTGATGGCATTATAACCAATGATGACGGTAGCTTTATTGTAGATGAGATAAAATCAACGACCATGCCCCTTGAGCATATATACAAACAGCACCCGCAACATTTGGCCCAAGGCAAGTGTTATGCATATATGTATTTGCAGACCCTGGAAAACCCTCCCAAAACAATTGGCGTACAGCTTACCTACTTTCATCTGGAAAGCGAGGAAATTCAAAGGCACAAATTTGATTTTGCTTTGGAGGATTTAGCAAGTTTTTTTGAAGGCTTACTAAGCAAATACGCTATGTGGCTGCGCCTTGAAAGAGAGTGGAAAATCCTGCGGGATGAATCTATTACGAAAACGACATTCCCCTTTGAAGCATTCCGAAAAGGCCAGCGCGAATTGGCAATAGCCACATACCGCGCTATATCCGCACAGAAAAAATTATATGCCTCGGCGCCCACAGGCATCGGCAAAACTTTGTCTACCATTTTTCCATCCATAAAGGCAATGGCAGAAGGCAAGGCAGAAAAAATATTTTATCTAACAGCCAAAACAATTACGCGTAAGGCGGCAGAAGATGCGGTTAGGTTGATGGCGCAGAAGGGATTGCGGTTTAAGTCCATAACTTTACGAGCCAAAGAAAAAATTTGCCCAAATGAAGAATGTATTTGTAATCCCGAACACTGCCCATATGCAAAAGGGCATTATGACCGCGTTAACGATGCTTTGATGGACATGCTTGAACATGATATAATAACCCCAGATGTTACTTTAAAATATGCAAAAGACCACATGGTATGCCCGCACGAACTTGGACTTGACGCCGCTGTGTGGTGCGACCTTGTTGCGGGGGATTATAATCATGTTTTTGACCCCGCGGCATATCTGCACAGATTTTTTGGAAACGAAAAGAAAAGTGAAGAAAAAAACTATATCTTCTTGATTGATGAAGCCCATAATTTGGCGGAGAGAGTGCGGAGTATGTACTCGGCAACTTTGCGCAAATCGGCTTTTAGCTATGTCTTAAATCGCCTTAAAGATAAAAATGCGCTGTCGAAAGAAGTGCGCAAAACTCTTAGGCAAGTCAATGTCTATCTTAAGGAGATGGTCAAAAAGCACGAGCAAGCCCGCAGCAATGTAGAACAGGATATGGACATGGATTTTAAAGCCCTGATAATCTTGTTTGGGGCAGCGGCGGAACAATGGCTGGCATCGAAAGAAAATAGTGACCGTGAGATTTATGGCGAGATTTTAAATTTGTATTTTGAAACAACAAAATTCTTGATGATTTCGGATATTTATGATGAGCATTACACTTATATATCCGAAATAAGCGGTGCCGATATTGCCATTACTTTGTTTTGCCTTAACCCATCAAATATCATTGCCGACAGACTGGAAAGAGGCAAATCATCCATCCTGTTCTCTGCTACTTTGGCCCCGTTACAATATTACAAAGAGATTTTGGGAGGAAGTGACGAAGACTTGATAATGTCCTTGCCGTCGCCTTTCGACCCAAGCCGCCTGCTGACTATTGTTCATTCAGGGATATCAACGAAATATCATGACAGGGAAGCCAGCTATGCCCCTATTGCCGAAGCAATTAATGTAGTTGCCAGTGGTAGAAAAGGCAATTATATGTGCTTTTTCCCTTCATACGAATATATGCAAAAGGTGCATGATTTGTTTTGCGAAAATTATCCAGGCATCAAGACTTTGCCGCAAAAAAGTGGAATGACAGAGGAAGAACGAATAGAGTTTTTGACCCAATTTGATTGTAGTAATCCCGAAACCCTGGTAGGTTTTGTTGTATTGGGCGGCATTTTTTCCGAGGGCATTGATCTAAAAGGAGACAGGCTAATCGGCTCCATCATCGTAAGCGTGGGTATCCCAAAGATAAATTTGCGACAAGACCAGATAAGGAATTATTTTGATAAAAAATATAATCGAGGATACGATTATTCCTATGTTTTCCCGGGAATGAACAAAGTTTTGCAGGCCGCCGGAAGGGTTATTAGAACAGAGGAGGATTCTGGGATTGTCCTGCTAATTGACAGTCGTTATGCCACTCCCGTCTACCGCAATTTGATGCCAAGGCATTGGGAGGATATCCACATAGTGCGGAACATAGAAGATCTTGAAAAATTGATAGAAGATAAAGCCTGGATATTTTGAAAAAATAACCACCTTGCCGAACCGACAGGGTGGTTATTTTTATATGCTTAGAGGTAACTTGCCGGCAGTTGCAGGCATCATTGCGCCGTCTCAGCCAATCTGACAAACACAGCGGCGGCCTCGGCCCTGGTGGCAGTGCTTAAAGGATCAAAACTGTTGCCCAGCCTGCCTTCAATTATGCCCGCTGCTTGTAGGGCGTTTACAGCTTCTGTTGCCCAGTAGGATATGTGGTGTTGGTCTGCAAAGTTTATAGTAATGTTTGAGGTTGTTTGAAGTTCCATATCTTTGAGCCGCACAAAACGATGTAGCATAACGGCCATCTGCTCCCTTGTTATAGGGGC